>ONVN01000384.1 GCA_900321295.1 uncultured Eubacteriales bacterium | reverse complement strand
CCATTCACTGCTGCTTCCGCAGGTTCTGGGATTCTTCGTATGCTTATACCGCTGGATGGCCTGCATGGTTCCGCGGCCGACATCGTACGCGTACCCATATGGCGTGAAAGCTCCATCATCCAGCCAGCGGACAAAGTTGCTCATGATGTCACGGAGATCAATGTCCTCCTTCTCCCGGATGCTTGTCAGGAGAGCCAGTGTCAGACTGCTGTCATCTGTCCATGAGCCTGGAGGCAGGTTGAAAGTGCCGTATCCACGCATTCCACGGACAGGTATTTCAGCGAGTTCCTCCCTTGACCGAAACTCGACAGGGCATCCCAGGGCGTCCCCGGTGACAACACCGAGAATCGCATTTTTCCACATGGTTTTCATTTGCTGGTTTCACCTCGCTGGTGGGAGGATTCATTTTCTGGACTGGAAATCCTCCTCGATTTTCTTTTTCCAGCTGCGCCGGAGCGGAGCACTGGAACGTACACAGGACATCGCTTCGCCGACCGTTTCGTAGTTCAGCGCCTGTCCCACGGAATCGTTGTGAAAGTTAACGGCACGGTCTTCGTCAATGCCGAAGCGGGAAGCCGTTTCCACGGCATCGATGTTGGCCCCGAGAAACAGGAATTCCCAGCCGTATTTCTCTTTCTGGCGGGTGACCATCTGCTTGACCTCGGTGCTGGTGTAATGGCGGGAGGCGTTTTCCATACCATCGGTGGTGATCACAAAGATGGTATGCTCCGGAACATCCTCCTCGCGCGCATATTTATGGACATTGCCGATGTGATGAATGGCACTGCCAATGGCATCGATCAGCGCCGTGCTTCCGCCGACGAAATACTGGCGCTCGGTCATGGGCTCAACCCTGTGAATATCTACCCTGTCATGAATGACCGTACTGCTGCTGGAGAACAGGACAGTGGAGACCAGGGCCTCGCCTTCTTCCTTCTTCTGACGCTCGATCATGCTGTTGAAACCGCCGATGGTGTCCTTTTCCAGGCCGGACATGGAACCGCTCTTATCGAGAATAAACACCATTTCTGTCAGATTCTTTTTCATTTCGTTTTTCCTCCCTTTGCTGTCCGCAGGTTCATCCTGCATGCTCATCTTAGCAAAAAGGAGAAATTCCGTGGTCGTCTGTCAGGCGACAAATGAAACGCAGGAAAACCGAGACGTACGGATTTCTGCAGGGCATTCCGGTTACAGTTGCATCAGATGGGCGGAACAAGTCCGAAGATGTTCCATAGCTGCACGGATTTGAGATAAGTCCGAGGCATCCATTTTCTCGGGCTTTTTGGAGATCAGCCGTGTCAGTTCTCTTTCGGCCTCCGTGATACGTTTCTTTTCCTCCCTGTCCAGCTGTTTTCCTTTCTCGGAGAGGGCTTTTTCGACGTCCTGAATCAGGTGCTGGGCATCATAGCCGATTCCGGAGGCTTCACGCCTCAGGGCATCCTGCGCGGCATACTGTTCGGCATCCCGGATTGCGTCCTGGATTTCCGCTTCACTCATTTTATCGTTGGCGGAAATGGTAATGCTCTGCTGCTTGCCCGTATCCTTGTCCATGGCGGACACGCAGAGAATGCCGTTGGTATCCAGATCAAAGGTGACTTCGATCTGCGGAACACCTGCCATGGCACGCTTGATTCCCTTGAGGGTAAACTTGCCGATGGATTTGTTGTCAGCGGCCATGGGACGTTCTCCCTGCAGTACATTGATCTCCACGCTCGATTGGAAAGGAGCAGCCGTCGTGAAAATACGCGAGTAATGGATGGGCAGGGTAGAATTCCGCTCAATGAGCCGCGTAGCCACGCCGCCCACGGTTTCGATGGAAAGGGAAAGGGGTGTGACGTCCAGGAGAAGCATACTGCTGTTGACACTCAGTGCCTGGCTGCCGGAGAGGGTCTGGGCCTGGATCGCTGCACCCTGCGCAACACATTCATCCGGATTGATATTCCGGCTGGGTTCTTTCCCGGTCAGCTGGCGGACCTTTTCCTGGACAGCGGGGATGCGTGTGGAACCGCCCACGAGAAGGACACGGCTCAGGGAAGCAGCGGATATACCTGCATCGGCGAGGGCTGTGTAGACTG
The DNA here is from genome assembly GCA_900321295.1 of uncultured Eubacteriales bacterium. Classification (GTDB taxonomy): domain Bacteria; phylum Bacillota; class Clostridia; order Christensenellales; family Aristaeellaceae; genus UBA2943. The sequence continues at coordinate 24,833 of ONVN01000384.1, read as the reverse complement.
GCTCTGCCGTCCGGTCGACCAGGTCACGGGTAAGTTCGTTGAATCTGGCCCGGGTAAGGGTGAGCGACAGGTGCACGGGCTGTCCGTTCTTCTGGGTCAGATAGGGCAGGTTGATTTCTGCCTTTTCGGTGTTGGAGAGCTCTTTCTTTGCCTGCTCGGCCGCTTCACGGACCCGGGAAAGTGCAACGGGGTCCTGCTTCAGATCCGTCTGCTGGGTCCTTTTCAGTTCCTCAAGTGCCCATTCTACAATTCTTGCATCGAAATCATCGCCGCCCAGGTGGTTGTCACCACAGGTTGCAAGGACTTCGATCAGGTTTTCACCGATCTCAATGACCGAAACATCAAAGGTTCCGCCGCCCAGGTCGTAAACCAGCACTTTCTGACCGGTGCCGGTATTGAGGCCGTAGGCGAGGGCTGCACTGGTGGGTTCATTGATGATCCGCAGGACATTGAGACCTGCGATTCGGCCTGCGTCCTTGGTGGCCTGACGCTGCATGTCATTGAAATAGGCCGGGACTGTGATGACGGCATCGGTCACTTTTTCTCCCAAATAGCTTTCCGCGTCACTGCGGAGCTTGCGGAGAATGGTGGCGCTGATTTCCTGAGGTGTCCAGTCCCTGCCGTCAATCCTCGTTTTCCAGCTGGTCCCCATCTGACGTTTGATGGAAAAGACAGTACGGCTGCTGTTCATGGTCGCCTGATTGACGGCAGCACTTCCCACCAGACGCTGGCCGTCATGGGTAAACGCGACAACAGAAGGTGTCGTCCTTCCGCCGCGTTCATTGGGGATGATGACCGGGACGTCGCCTTCAACAACAGAAACACAGCTGTTGGTTGTTCCGAGGTCGATTCCGATTGCTTTGCTCATATGCATATCTCCGTTTCTGATCAGAGTTGCTGAAATTGTGGACAAACCTGTCGGATATAATGATAGCACAGAAACCATGGACTCAGTATGAACAAATGCGGGATCCTGGGTATCCCATGCCGGCATAAAAGAGGAAAAGAAAGAGAACTCGGGTTTTCCGATATCAAAACAGGCAGAAGCATGAAGCTGTCTGCCTGTTTTGATGTGTACCTGCGTTTTTCCGGTGGGATCTCCCCATCACAGGATCAGTCTTTCAGATTCTGATACAGTGTGTCGAGCAGCACACCGGTGGGGTCACACATATGTTCCCAGTAGAAGATGCCTGCATAATCCTCGCGTTTGACATATTCACATTTTTCCTTCAGACTCCTCGGATCGTCAAAAGAGAGGAAGGTGCTTCCGTTGAACAGGAAGGGTGCTTTTGCTTCATCATCCCAGTAGTAGACATAGCCGTTTTTGTTCAGGCAGGTCTTCTCGAGCTCGGCCCAGGCGGGACCGTATCCGCCGCCACACTTGGAAATCTGCAGGAAGCCATGATTGCGGTCCTGGATGTTTTCCCATTTGCGGGAGTAGAAGGCGGCTCCCATGAGCAGTTTGTCCTTCGGAACACCGCTCCGGACAAAGAGACGCAGTGCCTGGTCGCAGCTGTTCTGGAAGTAGTCACCGACATTGGAATAGAGCGCCGTATGATGGCCGGCGAGAGCATGGAATCCGCACTTCAGGTCGTAGGTCATGAGATTGATGAAGTCCAGGTCCCGGGAGACAGCGGGAAGGTCCACACAGGTGGGGTAATAGACGTCTGCACCAGCGGCCAGGGTCAGCAGCGGATGTTTGCCTTCAACCGTATCCAGCACCTGACGGAGCACGTGGCAGGTTGCCGTGAAGTTGACACGGTCATCTTTGCTGACATCCTGATTGTTGGAGGGAACACAGGGATATTCCCAGTCAATGTCCACACCGTCAAAACCGAGCCGGGTCACGACATCCACGCAGCTGCGGCCAAAGGCTTCACGAAGTTTCGGATCGGCGCAGACGGTGGTAAATGCATTGTTTTCCCCGTCATTGTTGACCAGGGAGAGACCGATTTTCAGATCGGGATTCCAGGTACGGAGCTGGTCCATCTGTGCCATCATGTTTGTGACATCCTTGGTGACAATGGAGCCATCCATGCGGAGTTTGCCGAATGCCAGCTGAATATGGGTGAGCTTTCTGGCATCCTGTTCATTGACAGTACCGTGTCCGCTGACATACGCCAGCAGTTTCTTTGACATGCGACTCATCCTTTCCGGTGGAATCAGTTGTTTTCTGGCGATTGAAAGCGTTTGACAAGGTCAAGGTAGTCACTGTACAGCTTTTCGGGTGAATGATGATCCCCGTAGCATGCGGCTGAACCAGGTCGTGCCATCATGCCGGGATAGGCATAGCAGAGAAGCTTGTCGACATAGGGGGACACTGCCTGCATCTGCTGCTCGATCCGGCTGATCGGAGCGGGAAGCAGGGCACTGCCGTAGACTTTTCCTTCAAACTGGAAGATTTCCATATCACACCAGAGACGGCTGCGTCCCGCGAGATCATGTGCGCGGCGGAGACCTTCATAGTATGCTCCGGTCTGGGCCGCCGTGGACTTTTCAACACCGACCTCATCCTGATAGGCAATGTAGTCGACGTCGAGATGCCTGAGCTGCTCCACAAACACGGAATCCGGAGAAATCTTGTTGGTTCCGTACGGTGCAATCAGGATTTTTTTGGAGGGATCGATTTCCCGGAGAAAACGGCAGTACCGTTCGGCATAATCCATAAAGACAGGAGCGAAATAGGGACCGGCCTCTGTTTCATCCGGCAGGTACCATCCGACAAAGGCAGGACTGGAGGAATAGGCATCATACAGGGTCTGTGCGGCCGTCCGGGCACGTGCTTCCACCTCTGCGCTCTGCATATTGCCGATGGGATCAACCCAGTTGCCATAGAATCCGACCGACAGGAAAACGGACATCTGATGGGCTTCTGCCTGGGCCATCATGATATCCATGGCGTTCGGACAGACCATATCACTCCGGGGATAGACCTGAACAGGGGCGTAACTCTCTGCGCTGTTCTCCCAGGCCAGGGAGGAACAGGTGAGCACGAGGGTGTCCATGCCCAGGGCTGCCATATCATCAATCATGGCCTTCCACTGCTCCGCAGAAAAATCGTGAAGGGAAGGATTGTAGTGCGTTCCCTCAACAGCGGAATGATGACGCAGTTCAAACCAGGAGCCTGTAATGAGTTTCATGATGATCGCCTCCGGTCTGCAGCGGATATAGTGACTGCAGAAACAAAAAAGTGGGAAACATGAGCCGAAAAACAGAACATTTATCAAATAAAGTGGAGAATAAAATGCAAAAAGAACGGGAATATTAAGTCAAAGTGGAAACAATACACTTGACATGGTGCCCGATTCTGTTACATGCTGTGCTCTTTGGTGAAGCGGACCAGTTCATCGACGGTGGTAAAAGCAAGGCCGGTGACAGTATCTGCACAGCCATAATAGATGGCGATCCGCCCTGTGTCCCTGTCGGTAAGTGCTGCGCACGGGAAGACAACATTGGGTACATCCCCGACACATTCATAGAGTTCCCATGGTGCCATGAGATAATCTCTGGAGCGATATTTGACTTTCCAGGGTTCATCCAGGTCCAGAAGCGCGGTGCCGATGCGGTATACGTAACCGTTGCAGGTGGTAAGAACGCCATGGTAAATCAGAAGCCAGCCTTCATCCGTTTCAATGGGTGCAGGGCCGGGACCAACCTTGGTGCTCTGCCATGCGGAAAAATCGCTCTTGATGGTGCTGAAGACAAAGCGGTGACGTCCCCAGAATTCCAGATCCTTTGACTGGCTCAGGAAAATGTCGCCGAACGGTGTATGGCCATTGTCGGAAGGACGGGAGAGCATCATGTACATGTCATTGATTTTGCGCGGGAAGAGCACACCGTTCCGGTTGAACGGAAGGAAAGCATTCTCCAGCTGGTGGAATGTCTTAAAATCCTCGGTCCATGCGATGCCAATGGTGGGGCCATGGTAGCCGTTGCACCAGGAAATATAGTATTTTCCGTCCAGCATGGTAATACGTGCATCATAGCGGTATTCCTTGGCTGCAACATTGGGGTCGGCACCCTCAAAAACAATCGGATCATCCTCGATCTGCCAGTGATAACCGTCTTTCGAAAAACCGGCAAACAGATCCATGCTGATGGAACGGCTGTCGCAGCGGAAGACGCCGGCAAAGCCATCGCGGAAGGGGACAACGGCACTGTTGAAGACACTGTTGGAGCGCTTGTTTCCATGTCTTCCGATGATGGGGTTTCCACTGAAACGCCAGATCGGTTCCGTGCAGGCCTGAGGTTTGTCCTCCCAGGGAATGTTGGGGAGAGAAGTTCCGGAGAGAATATGCATGACGACGCTTCCTTTCATGATTTGTAGTCGCAAAAAAACGCTCTGTACAGGGCAGGATGCTGACTTAGGATAAACTGATTGTATGCATTGCCATTTTCCTTGTCAAGGAAGAAAAAACGGAAAACATGCCGGACTTATTGTATTTTCCGGCCGAATTATCAACACATATTGACATGAAACAGAGGAATTGTTATAATGCATAACTAATGAAAGTATACAGCCTGGTCATGACTGCTCATCTGCAGCAGTCGATGATGTTTTTTGTGTTTCATGGAACACGTTTTTCGGGCAAAAACAGAGGGGAGCTGACAGCATGAGCCTGACAAAAGCAAAACAGCCAGCCAAAAAGAAGAGCGGAAGCAATGGTTCATCATTTGACAATCTTGAGATTTTCCTGCTCCATCTTCCGACGACCGTCTGGTATCTGATTTTCTGTTATGCACCTATGTTTGGTGTCATCATTGCCTTCAAGAACTATAAGCCAAGACCGGGCAAAAGCTTCCTGTGGGCTCTGATGAACAACAGCAAGTGGGTGGGAATTGACAATTTCAAATTCCTCTTTAAATCCAGCTATTTCCCGATCATGCTCAAAACCACAATCCTCTATAATATTGTGTTTATTATTTTGGGCATCATCATCCCTGTGACATTGGCGATTCTCTTTAATGAGATTTATTCCAAGAAGCTAGCGAAGACCTGTCAGACCATGATGTTCCTGCCGCACTTTCTGAGCTGGGTTGTTGTCAGTTATTTCGTCTATGCTTTCCTTGCAACCGACAACGGCCTGATTAACCGCGCATTTCATATTATAGATTCGGCGACAGGGCAGAACCATAACTGGTACCATGACACCATATTCTGGATGTACTTCCTGGTGTTCCTGAATGTCTGGAAAGGCATGGGATACAACATGGTTGTATATATGGCCAGCATCAGCGGAATTGACGGAGAACTGTATGAGGCTGCCCTGATCGATGGTGCATCAAAATCCCAGCAGGTCAAATACATAACACTGCCGCTGCTTCGCCCGACCATCTCCATTATGTTTATTATGGCGGTCGGCAACATTTTCCGAAGCGACTTCGGCCTGTTCTATCAGGCAACACGCAACTCCGGTGCACTCACAAGCGTAACACAGACCATTGACGTGTACGTTTATAAAGCATTGCTGGAACAGAGCAATGTGAATCTTTCCTCTGCTGCCGCTTTCCTGCAGTCCACGGTAGGCTGCATCACCATCGTGGCGGCTAACCTGATTGTCAAGAAGATTGATCCGGAAGCCGGACTGTTCTGATGAAAAGGGGAAAGAGAGAAAGGAGAGGAAGACAATGGCAAAGAATGAAAAGCATAGTGTATTGAAATATACACGGGTAAAACCGTTTACCAATGTCTTGATCAGTTGTTTGTTCATTTTTCTGGGTATTATCTGCCTGATGCCGGCCCTGCTGGTACTGATAGTTTCCTTCTCCTCGGAGGCATCCATCCGAATGAAGGGCTACAGCTTCTTCCCGAATGAGATGAGTCTGGCCGCGTATGCATACCTTGCACGGCAGACCGGATATATCGGGCGTGCCTTCCTGAATTCAATCGGCGTTACGATTGTGGGTACCATCTTCGGCCTGGTCGGCACTTCCACCATGGGCTTTGCACTGAGCCGTCCCAATTATCGACTGAAAACATTTTTCACCTGGTTCATTTTTATCCCCATGTTATTCTCCGGCGGCCTTGTGGCAAGTTACATGATCAATGCACATATCCTTGGACTCAAGGATACCTACTGGGCGCTGATCCTGCCAATCTGCTGTTCAAGCTTCTACTGTATCATCATGCGTACTTTCTTCCAGACCACCGTGCCGGATGCAATTATTGAATCCGCCAAGATTGATGGCGCACGCATGATCCGCATCTTTGTCCAGATTGTGCTGCCGATTTCTCTTCCTGCGATTGCAACAATCGGCCTGTTCCTGACCTTTGCCTACTGGAATGACTGGATGATGGCGAAGTATTATATTTCGGGCAATAAGCATGATTTGTTCCCTCTTCAGTATGTGCTGATCTCCCTGGAGGAAAACATCTCCTTCCTTACCCGCAATGCCCAGAACATGACTGCTGGTACCGCATCCAACGTGCCTTCTGAAACCGTGCGTATGGCCATGGTTGTGGTGTCGGTGGTTCCGATTGCCTGCTCCTATCCGTTCTTCCAGAAGTACTTTGTGTCCGGCCTCACGATCGGTGCTGTAAAGGGCTGAGAGAAGAAAAATGGGCCTTCTGGTGAATTGACAGACCGAAAAAGTCATGATATCATGACGATGTCATATAGGTTACAACAGCGCTGTGCTTGACGCTGTGTAATAAATAAAAGAAGGAGGGTTTCTTACTATGAAGAAACTCGTAGCTATCGTATTGGCTGCCCTTATGATGCTGAGCGTAGTTTCATTTGCCACGGCTGATGATTACGTAAAGCTGACCTGGGTACAGGGCAACAGCCCGGCTCCCATTGACAACAATATGGTTCTCGAAGAGCTCAACAAGATTACCCGCGAGCGTCTGGGCTGCGAAATTGAAATTGTTTATATGTCCAGCGATGAAGTTGGTACATCCATTGCAGCTGGCGAAGTATATGATATGTACTTCACCTGCTCCTGGTACAACAATTTCAACGACAATGTGTCTGACGGCATTTATGCCAACCTGTATGAGGGTGGCGTAAACCGCATCAAGGAATGGGCTCCCAAGCTGTGGGAATCCATGCCCGAGAGCGTTTGGGAACTGGCATGCTCCTCCGGTGAAAACATCGAGAATGGTCTGTATGCGATCCCTGTTTACAAGGACATCGCTCCTGAAAACTTCATCGTGTATGATGCTCAGGTTGCTGCGGATGCCGGCATTGAAGTTCCCGCTGTTATCAGCAGCTGGGATGAGCTCACCCCCTATGTCACGGCTCTGAAGAAGGCCATGGAAGCTGATCCTACTCTGGGCCAGTATCCTCTGAACATCGGTGGTGCTCCCGCTGGTGTGGAATCCTCTTTCGACTTCATCAACCGTACTCCGCTCATCGGCGTTGTGTTTGGTGATGACAAGGTCGTTTCCGTATTTGATGACGAAGTAATCATGGACCGTTATCGCACCATGCATAAGTGGTACACCATGGGTTTCGTGAACCCCGATGCTCCCACCCTGACCGAAGACTCCATCGACAGCAAGCTGCATCACATCAGTTTCGTCCAGGCTTGGGATGACTATGATTACACTCCTTCCCGTGGCTTCTGGGTAAAGATGACCCGTTATGCAGGTCCGTTCCTGAACACCGATGGTGTGCAGGGTGCTATGAACGCTTTCTCCGTAACCCTGCTGGATGATCCTGCAAGGTTCGAGATGGCTGTCAAGTTCCAGGAACTCGTGAATACCGACAAGGAAGTCCGCGACATTCTGGCGTTTGGTGTTCCCGGATATCACTTCGAATATCGCGATGTGAAGGATGCCGATGGCAACGTTCTGGGCCAGGCTGTTGTCCGTACGGAAGTTGGCAGAAGCAACTACACTCCGTGGCGTTTCTCTCAGGCAAACTATGCTATCAACTCCATCGAAGCCAGCGAAGAAACCCTGAACGGAACCTATCCGGCTCCCGTGCTTGATCAGTGGGATCATTACTTCGCAGCTGTTGCTGATGCTCCTGTTTCCAAGATCAGCGGCTTCACCTTCGACTCCAAGTCCCCGATCGACTTCTCCACGCAGTTTGCTGAAATCAGCGCGATCAAGGAAGAATACTTCAAGAACATCCAGTGCGGTGTCGTCGATCCTGACGATCCTGAGAAGGGTGTTCCCGCTATGCGCGCCAAGATGGAAGCTGCCGGCCTGAATGATATCATCGCCGAAGCACAGCGTCAGCTGGACGAATTCCTCAAATCCAAGGGTGAATAATTCAGCCCCGGAAAACAATCCGTAACTGAAAAGAACGGGATGGCGCATGCGCCATCCCGTTTTTATACCAAAAGAAAAGATGAGGATCAGCCTCATCTTTTCTTTATGGTTCAGTTTTCAGGACAGTTCGGCCCCGGAGTCCAGAAGACGGATCAGCGCACGAATGGCCATTGCGTCATACTGCCAGGTGCACACATGCCAGCAGGCATCGGAAACAGAAGACAACGGCTGGGGTGCGCTCATGGCGACTGCAATGACACGGCAGCCTTTTTCAAGAAGAAGCGAAAGGGCATCCAGTACATTCGCAAGATCACTGTGACGGCTGAGCACAGCCACAGCCAGGGAAGGGGAAGTCTGGACGGCTTCTTCGGGCGTCATGAAACGGCCTCCGTAATGCTTGGCCAGGATGCTGGCTGCATGCAGTGTTTCTCCATCGTACGCTCCGATGCTTCTGCTGCCGGGTGTGCCGAAGAAAACCGTCTCCTTTCCCGGCGCGGGGAGGGGAAGATCACCAGGGGCATGCAGGATGCGGACCGAGGTTTCCATGACATGTTCAGCGATGTCCTTCTGCTGAGGGGAACCGAACTGTTCCAGGCCGCCCTGCGGAGGCTGCAGACCTTTCTTGAGGGATGCAATATGCTCGGCATGTTTCTGCAGGTCTGCAATCCATTCCGGATTCTGCTTAAGCTGCGAAAGAAGATAGGTGCAGGTGTCGCGTGCCTGCTGGGGGGAGTGGCAGACGAGGCAGATATCCACACCGGCGCACAGAGCACGCCATACGGCATCTTCTATGCCGTAAAGATCCATGACGGCTTTCATTTCCATACCGTCCGAAAGGAGGAGTCCCTTAAATCCAAGCTGATCGCGCAGCAGGGTCGTGAGGATCGGCCTCGAAACGGTAGCGGGCACACAGGCAGGATCCAGGGCCGGATATACCACATGCGCGCTCATGATGGCATGAATGCCGCTGTCAATGGCTGCCTTGAAACTGACGAGTTCTGTTTGTTCGATGCTTTTACGGTCTTTCTGCACAACCGGCAGGGAAAAATGGGAGTCCACATTGGTGTCGCCGTGACCGGGAAAATGCTTGCCGGTGGCGAAAATGCCTTCACAGGACAGGCCACGGATATATGCCTTCCCGAATTCGGCGACTTCTTCAGGGGAGGAAGAAAAGATGCGGTTGCCATTGGCACTGTCAGGCTTGGTGCAGACATCCAGGACAGGTGCAAGATTCAGATTGAAGCCTGCTGCGCGGAGTTCCTGGCCGATGATTCTTGCGATCCGGAAAGCGTTTTCAGGCTTTCCTGTGGCTCCGATGGCCATGGCGCAGGGCGTTGTGACAGCGATGGCACCGAGCCGGGAGACGGAACCGCATTCCTCGTCGAGCATAATATAGGGTTCCAGGCCGGTTTCCTGTGCAATGAGTTCCCGGAGCTCCTGGTTCAGATGACGGATCTGCTCAAAGCTTTCAATGTTGCGTCGGAAAAGAATGACGTTTCCGATTTTCCAGTCATGGACAAGGGCAGCATACTCTTCGGGGATGGATGTTCCTTCAAATCCGACAGCCAGACGCTGACCGATGAGATGCCTCAGTTCAGTTTCAGTCATGTTCCTACTCCTTTGGATGGTTACAGCAGATCAAGACACTGCTTATGGGATGTTGGGGCAGAGCCGAAACAGGTGGCATGATCTGCCCCGATGCGTGCTCCGCGGACAATACTCAGTGCTTCGTAATACCGGAGATAGGCGAAGCTCTTTGAATGCTCGGCAAGCCAGAGCTCGCGGATGGCTTCCTTCCAGATGGGGAAGGATTCGGTCACATCGAAATAATAATAGGGAACAAATTCGGGCTCATCCTCCCAGTTTTCAGCACACATGAAGGAACGGATCGGAGCGGGAGGAAGCGGCCGCTCAAAGGTGGGGAGAGAAGCATAGAAAATGGCATTTTCCGTGATCCGGCTGGCTGCCTCATGGTCCTTGTGCAGACTGTTCTTCCAGTGATAAAGGACCGCATCGGCTTTGTAGCTGCGCATCAGGTCGGCCAGTTCCAGTTCCTTCTCCCGCGTATCATAGAGTTCTCCGTCCGGCGTATCAAGGACAATCGATTCGCCGCCGATCTTCTGGGCAAACTTTCCGGCGCATTCGATATTGTATGCACGGAAATCGGAACTGGTCCAGCCCTCCGGACGGCCGCGTTCACCAGCGGTCAGGTCCACGATGACAACCCGGTCTCCGTGCATGGCATGCTTGGCAAGCAGCATGCCGCAGGTGAGCTGTGCATCGCCGGTATGCGCACCAACGGCCATAATGGTTTTGCTCATAAAGAGACCTCCTCGGGATTCAGGGTCATCAGGGAAAACTGACGGACCGGCTGCATGCCGGCACCGAGATAGATGCGCTGTGCATGATTGTCCGTGCCTGTAAAGAGGGTGGAGAACTGGGAACCGTTGTCAACAAAAGACTGCATCAGAAGATGGAAAAGGACTGTGGCAATTCCGCGGCGTTCATAGAGCGGGTCCGTGCAGATACCGGTAAACCAGCCGCGTCCGCTGACCTGACGGTCGACTGGTCCGGTAAATCCGACAATATGACCTTCCGTGGTAGCTGTTAGAAGTGTCCGAGGGCCTGCGGGCTGTCGTCCGTCAGGCCAGAAACGGCTGTCCTGATTGGGCATTCCCTGGATCCAGGCTTCTGTCTCGGTTCTGAGTACGTCACGCCAGTATTCCGAGCCGACTCGGTCGCACATGCCGTCGAACTCCCGTCCGAGCGCAGGAGACCATGGACCGGCTTCTATCCCCTGTGTCCGGAGCTTTTCACGGAGCGTATGGATTTCATCCGGCATCCGGTAATGCTCCAGATTCAGATACATGGCGACTTCGGTGTGGGATGTTTTGAAACCCATGGAAGCAAAGAATGGGTATCCCTGGCACTGCGTGTCCACGCCGGGCATGTTGTTATGATCGTGTCCGGGCGTGCCTGGAATTCTCCAGGAAAGATTGACCGGATTGGTACTGGAAATCCGGATGACAGAGGCATCCAGTTCTTTCAGCCTGCGGATGGCTTCTTCAAGAAGTGCACGCCCGACACCGGTGCCTCTGTGGTCTGGACGGACGAGTTCAACGGTAATGTATCCGGTCCCATCCTGTGAACCGCGAAAGGTACCCGGGGCGACCGCGTGAATCATGCCCAGGAGTGTACCGGAGCATTCGGCAACAAGAAACAGGTCGGGCTGGCATCCTTCACCAGCGGTAAACTTGTTCAGAAAATCTTCATCGGAAAGAGGACAGTACAGTACTTCACCTGATGCTGCGCAGGTATTCCACAGGGCTGCAGTGCTGGAAAGGTCGCTGGGAGAAAATGGACGAATCAGCATGATCATTCCCCGCTTTCTGATCGTATTGAACTGTTCTGAAGAGAAAGATTAACGGTCATGGCCTGCATACTGCAGGAAACGGTTTGTCAAGGTCGTGAAAGAGTAAAACGTCGCGGAGTGCATGGAATGCTGCGCGGTCTCGTTCGTTCTTCATGGGCTGCCTGGTACCATCATACACCTTTTTTTGCATTTGCGAAACAGTTTGTACGAAAGAATATAGGTGGAAAAGAAAAACTTCGTGACCGCGCTTGTGTGAAAGACGTATACAAAGGTCATCGGACAGAAATCTGAAAGCCATACAGAGATGCGGACTTGCAGGGCATGCATGTCTGTGATAGCATAGGGATCAGAAAAAAGGATCACAGAAAGGAAAGCTGTCATGTCGAAACGGATTGCTGCTGGTTGGGATGGCGGGGGAACAAAAACAAGGGTATGCCTCCTGGATGAAACGGGAACAGAGGCTGCTGTGCGGGATTTTGGACCTCTGAACATTAACGGAGCCCCGGAAACCACGGTGTACAGTACGATACAGAATGCACTAGAGTTTATGGCAGACACGGCCGGTGACGGGGGCATATGTCCCGAACTGGTCATCGGCATGGCTGGAGTCAGTAACAGAAACGCCGCTGTTTTCGTGGAGAAGACGGTTCGGGAGTGCTGCTACAGGGGAAATCTGCAGATCCTGGGGGATCAGGAAATTGCACTGGCAGGGGCCATTGAAGGGCACGGCGCAGTTCTGATTGCCGGAACAGGGTCGGTATGCAATGGGAAAGATCTTTCCGGAAAACCTTTCCGCGTGGGTGGATACGGGTACCTGATCGATGATCCTGGAAGCGGGTATGCTATCGGGCGAGATATTCTGACAGCGGTGGTTCGTGCATCTGACGGAAGAGGAAAGCCGACCTGCCTCCAGTCACTCGTTTTTCGTGCCCTGAAGATTGACGATATCGGTGGCCTGATTACATGGCTGTATGATCCGGCGACCGGAAAGCAGGGGGTTGCCTCCATGGCGCGGCTTCTTCCGGACGCATTGGCTCAGGAAGATGAAACAGCAATCCGGATTGCAGACAGGGCTGCGGATGATCTGGCAGAAATTGTGCTGGCTGGATGGCGGAAAACAGGTATGGCAGACGGGGAACTCGCGCTTGCCGGCAGCATTCTTGAACACTTTGACAGGATCAGGGATCGGATGGTAGCGGAAATCCATGCTGTCTTTCCGGATATCCGAATCGGTTTTCCGCGGTTCGATCCGTCCCATGGAGCAGCCAGACTTGCCCTGAGAAAAATGATTGACAATTGAAACGGCTTTCAGACGCCCTTTATGGGCGTTTTTTCTGTAAATGGTCAGATTCAGCACATAAATCAGCCGGAACAGGAGTAAAAGTGCGCATATTCTGGAATAATACTGGATACAATCATTAAGCTTTCTGTAAAATTTCTTTGAGATAATGCATTGATCTATTCAAGAGTTTCTGGTAAACTCAGATCACCAATACGGATACGGTTTTCCCACGCAGGGGGATTTACATAAATTGAACACTTTCTTCTCTCGACGTACCCGCACAACCCGCACCCAACGACACGATGAAGAAAGGAAGAGCAACTGATGGGTAAGAGCTATGCTGTGCGTGTTCGGCAGTTTATGGAAAAACATAAGATTTCCAGAAACATGTTGGCCAGCATGACCCAGGTCTATCCGAATCACATTGCAAAAATGGAAACGGGAGAGGTTCTTCCGACGGAAGACTGGTGGAATAAATTTGAAACACTGGAACATACCTATGACCGGAAAGAACCGATTTCATAACAAAAGGCGTCCTTCAAATGAAGGGCGCCTTTTGTTGTTGGAGCGCAGGGACGTGGACAAATCATCTGGTTTTCTGGTGGAACGGATGCATCTCTGCTCCGAAGTGTTCAGCACATCCGGATCAGGCGTATATAAAAAGATACAATGCTGTGGATGGAAGTGAGAGGGATGCGCTCATTATTTCCGTGAATCATGCCGCGCTCTTCCTTGCTCATCGGCATGGGTGAAAAACGATAGACATGGTCAGAGACAGCGCTGTAGTTCCAGGAATCGGAGGATGCCAGCATGAGGTATGGAGTGATCACCGTTCCAGGGTATTCCATATGTACAGCCTTTTCCAAGCGCTTCCAGGGCTCATCCCCGATGGTGCTGGTGGGAGAGGGATTGCGGCCAAAAGGCATATCAAGAGCAATCTTGTCATCATGAATGACGTGTCTGAAACGCTCCAGTACACTCTGCGTGGTTTCACCGGCATTGATACGCACGTTGCAGACCATCTGAGGGTTGGGAGGCATCACATTGAATGCATTGGATCCCTGCATCTGGGTGAAAGCAACCGTGGTCCGCACCAGTGCATTCAGTTCGCCTCCCATCAACCGGCAGGCCAGGTAGAGCAGCGGGCGGAAACACCACAGGTTGGCAAAAAGGAGACGCAGGGCAAACGGTGCATGCCTTGACATGCCCAAAAAGGTGGCCTCAGCAGCGTCCGACAGCTTAGCAGGGAAGGGATGATCCTCAATTCTCCGTACAGCCCGTGCGAGGCGTCCGATGGAAGACATGGCGGGAGGCGTCGAGGCATGACCCCCTCCGGTGGGAACACTCAGTCGGACGGACATGGTTCCCTTTTCAGCGATACCGATCACAGCGACAGGCTGCCGGACCCCCGGAAAAACGTTTTCGACAATTGCCCCACCTTCGTCCAGAACAAAGTCCAGATGGATCTTCCTGGACTGGAACCAGCGGATGATCGCGGGAGCACCGTCGCCATTCACTTCTTCCGTTCCGGAAAAGCAGAGGTACAGATCCTGGGAAGGTGTATAGCCCTGTGCAATCAGATTGTCAGCAGCTTCCAGGACCCCCAGAAAGGTGCATTTTGTGTCAATGGTGCCGCGACCCCACATCACACCATCTTCAATGATACCTTCAAACGCAGGCTTGCTCCAGCCGCTTTCATCCACTGGAACCACGTCAAAGTGTGCCATAAGAACACCGGGTTTGTCATGTGACTTGCCTTTCCAGTGAAAGACAAGGGATCGTGGACCTGGCATCGTAAAGGTACAGGCTTTATGCACATTCGGAAAAAGTGCGGGCAGGGAAGCAATCAGCTGCTCAAACTGCCTGGGATCTTCCAGAGAACTGTCCTCATAGGAAACAGTACGAAACCGGATCAGTTTCTGCAGATCCTGTACGGCTTTGTTCCGGTCGAATTCCGTTTCGGGTGCAGGCTCGGTGGGAAGTGCCCCGGGCTTCAGGTGTGCCGCACGGATGCACAGGATTGCAATCCAAACGGCGAAAAGAACGAGAAGGATCAGCCAGATCATAGGAAAAGCCACCTTTCGGAATCTTTAATCAATCAGGCCCTTTTTCTGAAGAATCCGTCCGGCCAGCAGAGCAACAAGGGCAGCGACAGGAACGAAAATGCCAACTGAACTTGAAAGGGAAGGCACGGCAATAAACAGGGCAACCATGAAAACCAGAGGAGCAACAGAAAGCTTCCAGTTCCTTGAGAAATACACCAGCGCAAGGGAACCCATCAGCGCAGGCATAATGTTATCGAATGCAGGTTTCAGGACGGGGTTTTCAAGAACAGGCTGCAGGAAGCGGATGCCGAAAACACCCAGGGCGATCACAAGGGTGGTCACCAGGGAAGATGTGGCAACTGCAATGGTGGAAAGCGCCTCGGCTTCCTCTGTTCCGGGTTCCACATTGGCGCCTTTCAGCGCATTGAGGACACACGGAACCTTCAGAGAGGAGAGAGAACCCGTCACAAAGGCCAGATAGGTACCACCCGTGCCCAGCATCGGAGCATATGTCAGGACTTCAATGACACCGACGGTCCAGAAGACCGGAGCAACCCCCAGAAGTCCCTTGACCACACCATGTATCGGTGCCCAGGCATTGTAGTGGAGAGAGATGGCAAGGGGAACCATGAGGAACATAAGAATGGCAGAGGCCGTCCAGATTCGTCCATAGAAGTGCGTAGCGTCATGATAGGAACGTTCGTTTTTCATCAGACTGCACCTCCCATCAGAGTGGTCAGCGGAATGGCTGCGAGCATGCCACCGAGCATACAGAAGGGAAGAGCATACTGTTCAAGCCATTTGACCTGGCATTTTCGGATCAGCAGGCCGCAGAAAGCCATCAGAATCATGGAAACAAGTGCGACAGCGATCGGGATGAAACCGGGGAGTCCTTTCTTGATATCAGCGAAGAGAAGTCCGGTGAAAGCGCAGATCATACCAAGAAACAGGGAATCCATCAGGAGTGCACTTTTCTTAGAGTCTTTTTCCCGAATGCGGTCAAGACCGCTTTCAAGCTTTTTCAGTCCGAACAGGACGACGAAGATTCCCGAGAGAATACCAATGGTCATAACCCAGGCAATGGCGCTGAATACAACAGGATCGGTGACCAAGGTTGAAGTAGAGGTGACATTCATGGCGGAAGCGGCGGACTGAGCGGCGGGGAGTTCATAGGTAAGTGCGCCGAGTACGCTCAGGCGGAGCCAGGGAAGGGGAAGACCGAGAAACTGGCTGAGTGAAATGACGCCGATTAGAATGGCCAGCGCTGGAGCTATCGTGAACAGAGCGCTGGCGGAAATGGTGCGCCGGATAACCCCGCTGTCAAGTTTCAGTGATTTTGCCCTTCGTACTGCGCGCAGCAGGAAAAACACTGACTGCACGACAACAAAAAGAATGACAAGACCACAGATCAGATACATGAAGGAACTGTTGGGTGAGAATTCCAAAATATCACAACCTTTCTGAACAATAACAAGAATATTATGTGTTCGTATCGGACAGACATCATTGTATAGAAACATACATGAAATGCAAGCGCAAACAGAAAAAAAGCACTGCATGGACTGAAAGACAGTAAAAATGAGGAAAGACAGAAAGTACCTTATACCGGGTAATACGATATATTGCCTGTATATGGGACTCAAATGCTGGAAAGATGTACAAGGACATGATAAAATCAGAACAGAGGATCTTTCAGGTGATAATTGTACATTCAGAAAGGCGGACATAGCTGATGTCGAAACATCTGATGAGCGAAAACGTATATACTCCGGCTGGGGGTATCATGATAGCGGGTTCCTGCCTGCAAACGGTATTTCCGGAGGCGTTTGAAAAACTGACAGCGATGGTGGATGAAGTTTACGAACTGTGTCTTGAGGAAACACATGTCAATATGGCTGTTACAAAGATCGCCGCGATTCTTGGAACCGGACAGGTAACGCATATGATCTTTGCATCCGTGGACAGATCACCACACTGTACGCAGATGCACTATATCATGCATGAGATTGAACGCACCTTGAAAGAACATATTCCGGTTGAACATTATGTGATATCGGAGGGAAAACTGATTTGCGTGAGTGAAAAAGCGATCGATTTATCGAAATCGTTGGCACGACTGACTCAGATGATCTAAGATTCTCCGAATGGCCGTGTTAAGAACACGAAAACACGAAAACATGTGGAAAAAAGAGCTTGCACAAAGAAAAAACAGGTGCTATAATCCATTCGTTCCGTTTCCGGAGGATTACATGACATCTCCGGTGATGGCGCAGGTGGGTAGACCATCTGTGATACAGCACCTATAGTGAACCGAATGTTTCGGCAGTTTGGTTTATGTTAACGGGTGATAAATGCCGAGTATACCGGTGCAAATGAGTATTTGCAATCCGGAGTCATGCAATAAAACGACATATGGTGCATGGTTTCTTTCCCTGCCTGATTGTCGTTTGAAATAAAGAATCTGATCAGATCATGTTTGATCAGTATTCACAACGATGGGGCATTGGCACAGTTGGCCAGACGAAACATTCCTAAGCATACCCCGGAAAACATCTCAGATCCGACAAAGATGTAAAATATGGTCGGAAATAGCACCAAATGGGGCATTGGCACAGTTGGTAGTGCGCTACATTCGCATTGTAGAGGCCAGGGGTTCGACTCCCCTATGCTCCACTCAAAACCTTGCAGGACAATACCTGCGAGGTTTTTTATTGATTGCAGAATTAGTTATATCTATTGCGAAAGTTGTGAATAATCGTTCTTTCAACAGATATAGCGTTCTTGATTATTTTATTAGCTTTGGTAGTATGTTAGGGTAATTCTATAGATGCGGAGGGGTGAATCATGTTGTTAATAATTTCGATGATTGTATCCATTGTTGCTGGGGTCGGGGTCGAAATATGGCGGTATAGAGCCTTGAAAAAAGAAGAGGAAAAAACGTCCAAAGGAAAAATAGTAGCGGAAGCATTAGAACAAGCAATTATAATTTTTCTGAGCGCGATTTTTGCGCTTTGGTTAACAAACCTCTCCGAGGATATAAAGATCAAAGATCAGACAAAAAAGGTTTTATATGCGTCTTCTGGAGAATTAGAAACCGCCATAAATATGATTTCTGGAGGTGTAGTATTTGGTGACCAAGCGTTCATTGGTCAACTATATTCTTTGGTGAAGTATGAACGGATTCTGGATATGCGTGAATTTATGTTCAATGAGTCAATCTTTATGAATCTAGATCCTATAATTGCATCCAATATTACTCGATTTGAAGCAAACTACGAAATGGATTTTAATACACTAAAAATGTTGCTTGATAATCCTGATGAAGGTGATAACCCGAGCCTAATCTTAAGTTACACTAGAGATGTTGCCAATGATGCGTATGTACTTCTTGGCAGTATTCGTAAACAGATAGCATATATAGATGGTAGAACAATCAAAGATTCCACGCCATTATATGTTCCTCAAGAAATAGAGGAAAGATTTAATATCATTCTTGAATATATTCAGGGTCAGAGAAACAGGCATTGATGTTGCAATATTCGCTAGCATGCTATTATTCTGAAAACAGCGCTCACCATTTACGGTAGGTGCTGTTTTCTTAAGTCTTTATGTTTCGTTCTAATACAGAAGGCATAATTGCAGAATCCCTTAAACATGCATAAACTGCAAATTCCGGTCGATCGGTACGCCCATTCCGAAATTAGTGGTTCACCCATTCCGGGCAGATCGGTTCGCTTATTCCAGCGAAAACGGAACGGCCTCTTCAGAATGGATATCATGATCCTGATTCCTTTTCAAGCCTTCGCTTACGCCAGTTTCATGGGCTTGACAAGGAATCAGGATCATGAGGAAAAGCAAACAAGTGCCGTTTCATATCTCTGTACCGTTTCAAGCGGAATGGATGAACCGTTCGACCGGAATAGGCGCACCGTTTTTCCGGAATTTGCACATAAACCAATGCATTTTTTTGTATCGGTATTCTGATTATTGTCTCTTCCTATTTTGAAATAAAAATGTTATACTTTTATTGGCTTCTATTTTACAGAATAATGCATTATGCAGCTCACCCATTGTTGTATGTAATAAATACATATAAAAAAGAACCCGCATAAGCAGATTCTTTTAAAGCACACACTGTGCGGTCTCATACGAGACGATTTGGATAAATCTTTATTTGAACTGGTAGTGTTATCTTAGAAGGTACTAAGACAATGCTACTGTAGCATTAAAGGAGGCAATTGTCAATGGGAAAAAAGAAGTTTAATGATTATTACATCGGTCTGGACATCGGAACTGATTCTGTAGGCTGGGCTGTTACTGATACTGATTACCGCGTAATGAAATTTAACGGGAAAGCTATGTGGGGCAGTCGTCTTTTTCCTGAGGCAGAGACAGCGGCGGACCGCCGTTCTCACCGTATTGCAAGGCGAAGGCTTGAGCGCAGAAAGCAGCGTTTAGCTTTGCTTCAGGATGTATTCTCGGAAGAAATAGGCAAGATCGATCCTGGTTTCTTCAAGAGACTTCAAGAAGGTGGTCTGCACCAGGAAGATAAAACAATTCATCAACCATACAATTTATTCTCTGATTCAGATTTTAACGATTCTCATTATCACAAAAAGTATCCAACCATATATCATCTACGCAAAGAATTATCGGAATCATCTCAATCGCATGATATCCGGCTTGTTTACCTTGCCATTCATCATATTATCAAATATAGAGGACATTTTCTTTTTGGAAGCGATTTGCACGAAGTACCGGATCTTTCAGATATTCTTAATGATTTCAGCAGAGAATTAGAAGATACATGCGGTGTATCTTTGAAATGCACTGATATCGATCGTTTGAGGAATATTCTCACTTCAAATTACTCAATGACTCAGCGTCAAAAACAGCTTCTGGACGTATTTGAGGTTTCCACAAAGCAGCAAAAGGCCATCCTCAAGGCTATAACCGGCGGAAGCGTATCACTAAAAGATCTCTTTGACCTTTCTGAAAGCGAAGAAAACACATTAAAAGTAGACTTTTCATCAGATAAATACGATGAGAACCTGGATGAATATTCCGAAAAGCTCGGAGAAAATTTCTATGTTCTTGAAAAAATGAAGGCAATCTATGACTGGTCCATACTGGAAAGAGTATGTCCAGGAGGGAAGTCTATTTCCTGTGCTAAAGTGGATGTTTATGAAAAGCATCGTTCTGACCTTTCACTGCTTAAGAAAGTCATCAAGCGATATCTGCCCGGTTCAAACAATAGAATATTCCATAGTGCATCCGTTCCCGGTAATTATGCTTCATATGCCGGATGCACCCGTATTAATGGTAAAAAACTCCCTGTAAAACGATGCACGATAGACGAATTTAAAAAGCTGATCACGAAGGAAATCAATAGTTCTGAAGTAGATGCATCTGATCCTGACGTAATCCTTCTCAAGGACAGACTCAACTCAGCTGATTTTCTTCCAAAATCCGTTGTTAAAGATAATGGTGTTCTCCCTTATCAACTGCACAGGAATGAACTTGAATCTATTCTTTCCCATGCATCTCGTTATTTGCCGTTCTTATCTTTACCTGATCCTGATGGAATCACCCCATGTGAGAAAATTCTTCAAATCCATTCGTTCCGAATTCCTTATTATGTTGGGCCATTAAATGACAGAAACCCTCATGCCCAAAACTGTTGGGTAGTGCGGAGAAGTCATGAGAAGATCTATCCCTGGAATTTCGAGGAAATCGTCGACCTTGAGAAAAGCGCACAGAATTTCATTACTCGAATGACCTCATCATGCACCTATCTACGCGACGCGGATGTTCTTCCAAAGAACTCAATTCTTTATAGCAAATTTATGGTCTTAAATGAACTAAACAATTTACGGATCAAGGGTGAACCTGTCAGTATCGAGGTCAAGCAGGACATATATAACGATCTTTTCCTTACGAGGTCCCGTGTAACCAACGCTATGCTCTGTAAGTATTACCGTTCCAAATATGCAATAGAAATCAGCAAGGATGACATTACTGGAATTGATGTTGATTTTCACAGTTCACTCCGTCCAATGTTGGAGATGAAAAAAGCACTTGGATTGTCATATACAGAAGAAATAGCGGAAGATTTTATTTACAATGCAACAGTTTTTGGCGATTCGCAGGATATGTATACAAAGCGTATGCTGAAACGATACCGAGACAAAATTGACCCATCGATTATTCGTAAGGCAACATTGAAGCATTTTAGTGGATGGGGCCGATTCTCCAAAGAATTTCTGACACAACTACTGCCGGTTTTCGGAGAACAGCAAAGCATCATTGAAATGATGTGGTGTACAAACAATAATCTGATGCAGCTTCTTAGTACACAATATGGTTATGTTGAGGCCGTACGCAAATACAATAGTTCCCTCGACGCAGACGAACAGACCGGTTATCGTCGTGTTCGGGACCTGTATGTATCTCCTGCGGTTAAGCGTGCAATCTGGCAGGCCTTATGTATTGTCGACGAAATCAGAAAGATTACCCGACACGATCCGTTAAAGATATTCGTTGAAATGGCACGTGGGCCTGAAGAGGTTAAACAGCGTAAAGATTCACGAAAGAAAACATTAATTGATCTGTATAAAGCTTGTGCTGAAGAAACGAGGGATTGGATCAGCGAGATTGATGCCAGAGACGAAAGTGATTACCGAAGTGACAGACTCTACCTCTACTACACGCAAATGGGAAAATGCATGTATACAGGTGAACCGATTGATATTAGCAGGCTCTTTGACCAAAACATTTATGATATAGACCATATTTTGCCGCAATCCAAGGTCAAGGATGATAGTATCAATAACCGTGTTCTTGTAAAACGCAGTGTCAATGCAGAAAAAACAGATATCTATCCGCTCCATCACGATATCAGAAATAGAATGCGTTCGTTCTGGGCCATGCTTCTGGAAAAGAAGCTGATCAGCCGAGAAAAATATGAACGTCTTACGCGGAGTACTGCGCTTAGCAATGATGAATTGCTCAGTTTTATCAGCAGACAACTTGTCGAAACCAGACAAAGCACCAAAGCAGTTGCGGAATTGCTAAGAGAATCGATGCCTGATAGCGAAGTAGTCTATGTCAAAGCTGGACTTGTTTCTGATTTCCGTCATAATTACGATATGTTGAAATGTCGCGAAGTTAACGACCTGCATCATGCTAAAGATGCATACCTCAATATCGTTGTTGGCAATGTTTACAATACCAAGTTTACGCATGATCCAAGAATATTCTTTTCGGAAAGAGACACACGATATAGCTTAAATGCAATGTTCAATTTCGATGTTATCCGTAATGGAGTATATGCATGGCATGAGGGTGACAGCGGATCGATTGCTACTGTTAAGCATATGATGGCAAAAAACAATCCTTTGGTAACAAATCTTTCATTCGAACAACACGGAGCAATAGCAGATACCATGCTTAAGCCAAAGGGCGAATGGCAGTTACCCCAGAAAAAGAATAGCTTCTTTAATGACCCAACCAAATATGGCGGGTATAACAAGGTAAAAGGTGCATATTTTATACTTGTTGAACATACTGAAAAAGGAAGAAGAATAAGAAGCCTTGTCGATATGCCTTTATATCTGGCAGATAAAGCAAGTACTCCAACAGAAGTTGCAGAACTTTTAGCCTTACACAAAGGCCTCATTAATCCACATATCATCTTTCCTCGTATCAAAATCGGAGCATTGATTGAAATCGATGGATTCAGAATGACAATTGCTGGCCGTACTGGAAACCAAATTGTTTATGCTCCTGCGCAGCAATTAATTCTTGGTTATAATGCAGAAAAATATGTTAGAAATATTATGAAGTTTTGTGATCGTTATTCTGAGTATTCTAAACGTCATCCAGGAGGCTGCCTATCTGTTCGCGAACAGGATCTAATTTCAGCAGAAGAAAACATATCCCTCTATGACACTTTGGAAAAGAAGCTCGAAACTACATCATACGGAATACGGCTAAAAGCACAAAAAAATAATATGAAGGAAAAAAGGGATACTTTTATCAATCTCACTGTGCAAATGCAATGCATCATTTTGAAAGAATTATTGAAAATGTTTTCTTGTGATAGAAGAACCTCAGACCTAAGATCAATTGGCTTGGGAGGTCAGGTGGGCGCTATATCTACGAGTAAACGAATCAGTGATTACAAAACTGCTTTTCTGGTTAACCAATCCATTACTGGATTGTTTGAGAGTAGAGTTGATCTACAAAAATGACCTGGAGAATAGTTGTAATTTCCTCGAGATGCAAATTGGATCTCAATATGGGATATTTGGAAATCCGGACTGACAAGGTTGCCAAAGTGCACCTTTCAGAGATACACACGCTAATAATTGAATCGACAGCCGTTTCTTTGACTGCTTGTCTTCTATGCGAACTAATGAAACGAAAAGTGAAGGTTCTTTTCTGCGACGAAAAGCGCAACCCGCAGTCTGAACTCGCTCCATATTATGGGACATTAGATACAACTGCAAAAATACGTCAACAAATACAATGGGATGCAACTATAAAGCAAAGCGTTTGGAGAGAGATTGTTCAAGAAAAAATACGCAAACAATCTGAACTTTTGATGTATTCTGAAAAGAGGTCTTCTGGTGACGTCCTAGTCAAATATGCAAATGAAGTCACATT
Source organism: uncultured Eubacteriales bacterium (assembly GCA_900321295.1). Taxonomy (GTDB): domain Bacteria; phylum Bacillota; class Clostridia; order Christensenellales; family Aristaeellaceae; genus UBA2943. The sequence goes on along the minus strand of ONVN01000384.1, from coordinate 1,245 downwards.
AGGAGATACTACTAATCGTGAAGGTGCTGCAGCGCGATTGTATTTTGGTTCCTTATTTGGCAGTTCCTTTGTACGCGGAGCACCTGACTGCATAAACACATCGCTCAACTATGGATATACAATTGTTCTTTCAGCTTTCAACCGAGAGATTGCTGCTCTTGGATATATAACTCAACTTGGAATATTCCATGACAATATGTTCAATCAATTCAATCTCGGTTGCGATTTCATGGAGCCCTTTCGTCCGCTGGTTGATAAAATTGTTTACGAAATGAATCCCCAGAAGTTTGAAAAAGAAGAGCGTGAAAAATTACTATCCATATTAAACATGCAAATTGAAATTGATAATGCTCATCATTATGTTTCTACAGGCATACGGATTTTTTGCAGGAGTGTTATCGAAGCGTTGAATCAAAAAGATATTAGCGAAATAAAACGTTGGAAATATATTCCGAAAAAGTCCAAAACAAATACAGTTGTTAAAGAGGGGATGACGTGAGTTATCGATATATGAGAATGATTGTATTTTTTGATCTTCCTGTGGTAGAGAGTCAAGATCGTTATGAATATAACCTTTTTCGGAAGTATCTTGTAAAAAATGGATTTTTAATGATGCAAGAATCGGTATACTGCAAATTGCTACAAAATGCCACTCATGCTTTCTCTGTTTCAGAATCGATAAAAAGGAATAAACCGCCCAAAGGCTTAATTCAAATCTTGATGATAACCGAAAAACAGTTTTCTAGAATTGAATACGTCCTTGGAGAAAAGACAACAGATATAATTGATAACGATGAAAGGTTGTTAGTGTTTTGAGGCTAGTGCATCCTGATCTACCATTGGGTATAGATTGCTCTGAAACCCTTATTCAAGTTTTGGTAGTAGAAGATACAATTTCTTTCCGTTCTTTCGTCTCTGAACTTATAGCGCAAGTTGCTGGAGAAGAAGGCCGTTTTGTTCTATCCGATAATTGGTCACCTATTTCTATTTCCCAAAACGTTCATGTAATCTCCGATATATTTCATTTCACAATTAATGACCGAAAAAGCATTTCATTGCTTTATAAGTATTTATCTGAAATAGCAATATCAAAAGATATCACACCCATGAGTTATGAAATAGAGAAAAACACATTTCTTTGGATGGATACGCTAATTAATCCTGAATTATTCACCGATATACGGTGAAGACGGCTAAAAGCCGCATGTTTACTGTGAATCTATAGCTTTACTTCTATCATCCGCT
>ONVN01000117.1 GCA_900321295.1 uncultured Eubacteriales bacterium | reverse complement strand
GAATGCGAAATTCAAGGAAAAACAGGTTCTGATCTGTGCCCACCGCGGCAGCTGGCATGGAAACGTAACACAGAATACAACCATGGCCTATAAGGCAGCCATCATGCAGGGTGCCGACATTGTAGAAACGGATACAACTGCGTCCGTCGATGGAGAAGTCTTTTCCATCCATGATGGTGTCGAACCGCGCATATTCGGATGGAACCGTAACAGCGCTCACCTGACTGCAGACCAAATATCTTCCTTTTCCCCGCTGAACAGTCTTGGAGAACCAAGTTCTCATCATGTTCAGCGTTTGGAAGAAGTCCTAGATTTTGTCCGCAATGGAACACTTATCAACATTGACCGCACCTGGCGGGCAGCAGGCAAAGTCCCGGCTCTCCTGGATCGTTATCCGTACATGCTTCAGCAAGCCATCCTCAAAGCACCACTGAGCCACAGAGAAATACTGGAGCAGTTGGAAAGTCATCCAAAAAAATACATGTTCATGCCAATCTGCTATTCACTCGCCGATGTGGATGCTGCCCTTGCCTATAATGACTTGAACATTGTTGGAATTGAGCTCATCGCTTTTTCCAATGAGGATGAATTATTCCGTGATGAAGCGATACGATACATTCACAGCAAGAATCTTTTCACGTGGGTCAATGCATTAACCCTGACCGATGTTGGCCACTATAAACCGCTTTATGGTGATCTCGACGACGATATTTCCATTCTGGAGGGACCTGAACGCGGCTGGGGGCGCTTATTTGACAAACAGATTGATGTCATTCAGACAGACTGGCCTGCACTAGTCAAAAACTATCGTCAGGTGCGATTGGGTATCTGAATATGGGACCGATGATCAAACACTTGTTTATAGCGCGAAAAGCGCCTGGTGCTCATAAGAGCACCAGGCGCTTTTGCTTCCAGATGGGCTTTCCTACAGGTCAGCGTCTGTCTTTATCAATAAATTTCAGGGAAATCATGGCCATGAAAGCATAAACCAATATATGGAGAATCATCGTAAACCAATAATTCAAAACATTATCAAGCGTTCTGTCATAGGCAGGTACGCGGCTGGCTGCTGCCGTCTGTACCCGAACAATATCCTTTACCTTGTCCTCACCTACCAGTTCCATCAAACGTCCATAGGTAGTCTTCACAGTAATCCCCTTATCCCTGTATGCTTTCACATCAGCGTTGGATGCGAGAAGATCAATCAGTTCCCCGACGGTTGTTTGTCGGCCTATCTGCTGATCTTTCATCGATTCAACAATCTTGTCGACCTGCAACCAGTCGATGATCTCGCCAAGCTTAATCGGCTCTCCATCTGTACCGATTACGCTCTCATAAACATCGATCAAAGCCTTCAGAAGCACATTCTCATTTTGACTGCTTCCTTCTTCTCTTCCCGCATCGATCTTCCGTGTAGAAAAAGCGCTGAGATCAAGATTCTGCTTGCGCAGTTCCTGATAGGTTGCAGATGAACAAATGGTTTTCCATAATTCACCGACTGTCGTTGTCGCATTGATTTCTTTGGCACGCAGATCGGCAACCACGCTGTTGTTCTGACCTGAAAGAAAGTCTAGTATTTGACCAACCTTTACAGTCCCGCCTATTTCCTTGTCTTTCAGTTTCAATAGCACGTTCCACGCCGTTTCCATCGGGGCATGATTATAATCTGCCTGAGTAGCTATACATTTCAGTCCGTAGCTGGAAATCGTCAGCCCAGATATTGGCTCGGCCCATGGAGCAAGTTGAAAAATACCACCCGAAAAAACGAGCTGAAAAATCAGAACAAAAGGCATAATGGTCATGGCCGTTGTCGTGGAATGAGCCACAGCCGAGATCCACAAAGAAAGCATATCTGAAGCATAGGAGATCAGGAATATGGTGATTGCAACATCCACCATCATCCATTTGGTGATAAACCCTTTTTCCGGAAACTGAACTCCAGAATATCCGCAGACCACTACAGTCAATGCAGACTGTGCAAGACACAGCAGGGCCTGATAAATCATATGAGAAAGAATATAGGACGAAATATGCATACCGGAGCGATGCTCTCTCTTGATAATCGCCCTCTCACGACAGATCACCTGAATTGAATTGAAGCAGCCGTTCCATATGGCCACACATGTTATCGAAAAAGCTCCTAAGAGGTCGCCTTCCATGTTCATAAAAAACTTGGTTCGAATGACCATGGACACGAGTGCGGCAATCAGCGCAGCCATCGGCAGAACTTTCCAGTCATTCTCATAGACAAACATGCGAAGCATTTTTCCAAGATAGATGCGAATCTGCTCCATACGCCCACGGTGCCGAATACGAAGCTTCCTCTTATGAATAACTTCAGCCATGCTGCACCTCCGCAAATCGCTCTATGTATTCATCTGCACGGCCTTCTCCGCCTTCCTCTTTGCGGTTAATGGCCATAACAATCTGTTCCATTTTCTCCTTTTCAAAGAATTCACGCGCTTCTGTGATCGGGCCATAATAGGCCAGTCGTCCGGTTCGGTTGACATCCTTGGCCAGGACAATAACATCATCAAACAGATCAATGACTCGGTCTGGTGTATGTGTAATCACAATGACGATCTTACCCTGATCTGCAATTACCCGCAGCTGTTCCATCAATTCCCTTGCCATGACTCCATCCAATCCTGAATCAGGTTCATCAAGAATAAACAGAGACGGATTGGAGATGAATTCCATCGCTATCGACGCTCTTTTTTTCTGACCTCCTGAAAGCTTCTCAACAAGATTATTCTTTACCGGCCCCAACCCAAAGATGTCCATCACTTCTTCTACTCTTGCCTTACGGTCTGACGCGGATAGACTCATAGGCAGACGGAGAAGGGATGCATCCATTAACGTATGATAGACGGTGTCTTTTCCGCGCATGAGTTCCTGCTGCGGCACAAATCCGATTTCATACTGCATTTTTTTGTAATCGGCATATATGTCTCCACCATTGAGTGTGACCTTGGCTTTTGCCTTCTCATACCCATTGACTGCATTCAGGAAGGTTGTTTTCCCTGCTCCAGAACCTCCGAGAAGCAGGACCATATGTCCCGGTTGAATATACATGTGAATATCCCGAAGCAGATACTTTTTCTGAAAAAACTCCGTGGCTGTACGTTCATCCAGGTTGACCGTCAGTCCTTCCTCCATGCCCTGCACATCATGCCCCTGGATGATATCCAGCGAAGTCCTGCGGATTTCCTCTGCCTTCCATTCTGGCTGATATTTCTTCAAAAGCCCCCAAAGGACTGCTGGAATGAAGTCAACGAATATCCAAGGAACAATCCACCACTTACTGACATGATAGACTTCAGTCAGTCCACTGTAGACACGGATACCATAAATCAAGTTGATAAAGATCAGAATCAGGCTGAACAGCCCCAGAGCGATCATCACCGTTTCTGACCTAACGAATATGGCGATAACACTTAGCATTGATGAAAGAAAAGAAGTAATGCTAGTTATGCGTCCTTCTGCCTCACGTCCTGCACATCTGGCAAGCATATACTCTCTCGCCCAGGGACAAAGCGCCCACCAGTTCTTCAGTCCGGATTTTCCAAACATTAACCATAGACCGAACACATACAGGCTTGTCCGCAAGATTGATGAGATTTCTGTTCCACCAAAGTACATGTTCAACAGCACTTCTACTACCATCATTCGGGATCGTCCTTTCGTCCACATTGATGTCTGACTAAGGGAAGAGACAGTTGACAGAATGATAAACAGTGCTAATTCCTGATTCTTTTTCGGACGCATAAATGGTTCTGTCCATCAACACGCCAGTAATGTATATCATCCATCGTTTTTTTGACAATGAAAATCCCCAGTCCTCCGATTTTCCTGTTTTCAGCGGCCAGCGTAACATCCGGTTCTGCATTGTCCAGAGGATTGAACGGAATCCCATGATCGATGAAGGTAATGGATACCATGGCGGAGAGAGGATCATAGTCAAACTGCACAACCGCATTGCCAGTTTCTGGTGTATATGCATAATGTGCAATATTGGCAAAGAGCTCATCCGCAGCAACATCAATCTGCATTTGCTGTTTCATCGGACAATCCAACTGTTCCAGCTCAGCATCAATAAAAGCTGTCACGAACGCAATATTTTCCGTTCTCGCTTCGAGAGTAAGCTCTTTCATTCCACTCCCCCTTTCCGTGTTTTTGGTGATCCTGCAGCAAGAATTGATCAGCAGAAGAAACTGATATGCATCAAGTCACACCAGTTTTTTTAGGATGATCATCTCCGTTGTTCTCCCCCGGATGCTGACTTTAATATCATCCGCGACATGGGTTACAACCGATTTTTCAAGTTCATCCCACATTCTGCAGGCTTCTTCGTTATTCTGCTCCACAAGATTCGAGAGTTCATTCTGATACCCAGTCATGGACCAGCTCCAGTCAAGAGTCGGGGTCGTGGAAATATCCTTCATATTAGATAACAGCAAAGGGGAAGGTGCAACAAGTTCATCCTCCGCGCCGCGCTCGAAAAAATCTCTCAGCCAACCCATCAGACCCCTGGCAGATTCATTTTTCCCGGATGATGCAGCAGACAGCAGCTGATCACGCTTTTCTGAATTCATCCTTGTTTCCACCTGCAAGTGCAGCTGATAGCAATTTTTTTCATCCTCGATCCAAAACTTACCCTCGGTTTCACCTGTAATCGAGCGCATCATGCCCATCATTTCTTCTGCAAGAAGACGCAACTGCAAAGTACTTTTCGGAGAAAGCTCTTTATAAATCGCAACCTTTTCCGTCTGTTCCAAGGCCTTTTTCATCTGATTGCCGCTGCTCGAAACGACTATGATATCAGTTTTCATTCTGTGTCCCCTTACTCAATTGTAAGAATGTCTGAAAAACCAGTCACTTCAAAGACTTCTTTCACGATGTCATTCACATGCGTGACTTTCATTCCGTCTTTTTTCATCATTGTTTTATGAGCAGCAAGAAGAACACGCAGTCCGGCAGAGGAAATGTAGTCCAGTTTGGTAAAATCAAAAACAAGGCTGTCGGCATCTTTCATTGTTTTTCCCAGTTCTGCCTCCAGTTCCGGAGCAGTCAGGGTATCCAGACGTCCTTCCAATGCAATCTCAAGCTTTTTCCCATTCAGACTCTTTGTAATATTCATTCCGTTTTCCCCCTGTTTCTTTTGTTTTTTGCATTCTATAAAAGACTTTGAAGAATCATCGCTGAAAACATGACATACCTGCCCTCATGAACCGGAATGCCGATCACCTGATGTGAGCCTGCCGGCAAAGCCTTACAGGTGTTATTGGTTTTCTCATCTCCGGATGAATGATTCTGCACCTCTTTGTATTATATCAGAGATTATCATGATGATTCAATACTGGAATGCGGTTTTTGCTCTAATTCAATTCCTCCGTCCCTCTCAGACGCAGTGTCAGGTTGTTCAGATTCATCGAATACGTATATTGCGCATCCGCCGCAATTGCCAGTACCAGTCGGATGCCAAGCGCATCTTCGCCTTCTCTGGGAACATAATGCACGGGATCAAAGGCACGGCAGTCATCCCGGAATCTCAGCACCCAACGTTTGTCTTTGCTGATGACTCTGATTGATAAATGGTGTTCTTTTGTATCCTGACTGAAACCATGCAGAATGATATTTCCAGCCATTTCTTCAATGCACAGCGCTATATGGTTGCTCACTTTTGCATTCTGCCCATGAAGAAGACAGAACTGCTCCGCCTGTCTGACAACATGTTCCACTTCCTCCATTGAATGAACGTCAAACTCCATCATATAATCTTCAGTTACACCAAATGATTCTTTCAGCATCAGGCATGCATCCTTCTGCCAGGGCAGCAAACCTGTCTTTTTGTATATATAAAGGCCAATGCATATCAGCGTAAGCAATTCGCCCAGGCCAAACTGAAGCCATACGCCTCTGGTTCCCATGAGCAGGCTAAAGAGAAAAGCTGCAAGAAGTGGAAAAAATACACCTTCCAGAACCGAGATCATTTCGGTAAGAGCAACCCGTTCTGTCGCCTGATATTGATTTTTTAAAATATTGTTCATACAGCAAGGTATCAATCCAATGGCAAAAAGCCTGAGACCAAGTGTTGCCATATTCTGTGTTTCCCCTGGATCCGGAATAAACAGGGACACAAACACAGGAGCAAAAAGCAGTAGAATCACGCCAACAGCAACGCCGAGGACAACAGCACACCGACACAGATAAGCAACCAGTTCCCTCAGACACTTCCTGTCTTCTTCATTAAAGAAAATGCCTGAAAGCGTTAGTGAAACACCTCCGACGCCTGTTGTAATACAGTTGCTCGCATTTCCTATGGTCATGATCACAGAATACGCTGCTACAGCAGAACTGCCTCCCGTTCCTGCGAGCAGATTGTTCAGTGCAAACACGAGGATGACTGAGGTCACCATGCCAACCCCCGCCGGAATCCCATTACGGAATAGCTCAGCAATCTTTCGCTTCGTGACCATTTTCCATGAAAACCGGAACACGCATTTTTTTGAAAGAAAGTAGAATCCTGAAATAAGAAGCGCGAAATAATAGCTCACCGTGGACGCCAGTCCCATTCCAAACATTCCACCATGAAAAACCAGTACATTCAGGAGGTCCAGCGCAATATCGGCCACCGTCATACTCAGAACAGCTGCAATCAAAAGCCCGCTCTTTCCAGCCATCTGAAGGAACGGCACAAGCACCAGCGCTCCCATTGAAGCGGGAGCGCCAAGACTAAAGCCCATCAGATAATCGCGTGTTTTTTCGAACAATCCACCTGATGTGCCCGCTCCCATTGCAGTCGCAATCTGTGCAGGAAAAAGCAGCACACATACAAGAAACAGAAGCGATATTCCTCCCCCGACTGCAATCGCAGAAGAATATCCTGCATTGGTTT
>ONVN01000457.1 GCA_900321295.1 uncultured Eubacteriales bacterium | reverse complement strand
CCGTTTGATGAAATCGTGAGGAGTGTTGACCATGTTCCGTACTTACCAGCCCAAGAAGCGTCAGCGCAGCAAGGTGCACGGCTTCCGTGCACGTATGCACACCAAGAACGGCCGTCGCGTTCTGGCAGCCCGTCGTCGCCGTGGCCGTAAGGTCCTGACCGTCTAATCGGACTGATTGCCTGCGTGACAGCAGGGTCGGGTTCCATGTGAACCCCATGAATTGAAAAGGATGCAGCCCGCCCGCAGGGCAATTGACCGGCGGGCGGGCTTTCCTTGTAGTACGGCAGTTATCTGCCATCCCAGGTGGTACATTCGCCGCCGGATCAAAGAAGGATGATACCTTGGAGAAACGCTTTCGGCTGAAAAAGAATGGGGCTTTCACCTATGTGTACAAAAGAGGAAAGAATGCCTCGTCCCGAGATCTGGTGATGCTTTATGCCAAAGGCAAGGGCATCAAGGTCGGTTTTTCCGTCAGCAAAAAAGTAGGCAACGCCGTCACACGCAACCTCGTCAAGCGCCGCCTGCGCGAATGCTTCCGGCCCCATTTGGGGGATGTGAAAACCGGACTGTACGTTATTGTCGCCAGACCATCCGCCGCTAAGGCCACCTTTCAGAGTCTTACGAAACAGGTGCATGATCTTCTCAAAAAACAGCATGTTTTTCGCGAAGATCTAAGGCAGAATGCATCTGCTGCTGACCCAGAGAAGGGGAATCGCGCCACATGAAACGTTTTCTTCTTCACAGTATCCGTTTCTACCGCCGGAAGATTTCTCCCCGAAAACGCATGCCGACCTGTCGGTTCATACCAACCTGTTCGCAGTATGCAGAGACTGCAATTGAACGGTTCGGTCCGATAAAAGGAAGCTATCTTGCCATAAGACGGATCATGCGCTGCAATCCTCTATGCAAAGGCGGTTATGACCCGGTTCCGGATGACCCCCATACAACAATAAGGAGGGAATAATCCCGAATGAATGAATTCTTGACAGGCATCATTGGCTGGATTTACAGCGTGCTCGGAAACTATGGCTGGTCCATAATGGTTTTCACGCTGCTGATCCGAATGGTCCTCATGCCCTTTGACTACAAGAGTCGTGTTTCCATGCGGCGCATGTCAAAGGTTCAGCCTAAAATGGCTGCTCTCCAGAAGAAATATGCAAAGGACCAGGCCAAGCTCAACCAGAAGATGTCTGAGCTCTACAAAGAGGAGCATGTAAGCCCGCTTTCAGGCTGTCTTCCCATGCTGCTGAGCTATCCCATTCTAATCGCCATGTTTACTGCCATGCGGTCTTTTGCAAACCAGCAGGTTGTACAGCAGATCCTTGAGATTCTCCAGAAGCCGGATGTTATGCCTGCCTTCGACAGTTGGCTTTGGGTTCGCAATCTCTGGATGCCTGACTCCCCCTTCGCATCCGTTCTGCCAGATTTCAATACGCTGCGTATGATTCCCTCCGATGTCTGGGTGAAATATTTCACTCCCGAAGTCATCGCAACACTGCCCGGTGAGCTTTCTGCACTTACCGTTGACAGCTTTGCAGGGAACGTTCTGAATGACACGATCACGAAAATCAACGCTGTTCTGCAGGCTCTTCCGCTCTATCAGGAAGGAACCAGTTCTCTGCCCGGATGGACATTCAACCTGATGATCACTTCCTTCTCCATCATGAGGGAATACAACGGTCTTTTCCTGCTCCCGATTCTGTCCGCAGTTTCCCAGCTTGCTATGACAAAAATTACTCCCCAGCAGGCACCCACGGATCCCAAGCAGGCAAGCACCGGCAAGTTCATGACCTGGTTCTTCCCGCTTTTCTCGCTCTGGCTCTGCTGCTCCTACAATGGCGCTTTCGCTCTGTACTGGGTAACCAGCAACTTGATTGCCATCGTGCAAACCTATGCTATCAACAAATACCTGGATAAGAAGGAACAACATGAAGAAGCAATGAAATTGGAGGTCTCTGGCAAATGAAAAGTGTCGAAAAAAGTGCTAAGACCCAGGAAGAGGCCATTCAGGCTGCACTGGACGAATTGAATGTTTCCATCACAGACGTCGATATCAAAGTACTGGATGAAGGCAGCAAAGGACTGTTCGGTCTCTTTGGTTCCAAGCCCGCTCGTGTACTTGTCACACTGAAGTCCTCTGAGATCGAAGATGAACTGGATTCCCTGTTGCAGTCTGCTCCGAAAAAAGCTCCTGCACAGTCTGTTCCTTCTCCTG
>ONVN01000382.1 GCA_900321295.1 uncultured Eubacteriales bacterium | reverse complement strand
CACCGGAGAGAACAAACGCTATGAGGAGTGGAGCAACGGCAAGGACGGGGCTTCCCTGATCAGCCGCTTGCTGTTTGAGGAGGCCACCGATATTAACTTCTACGTAGGCAAGGCCATCAACCCTGCCCATCAGAATCCTGATCTGCCCATCAACTTCAATATCAAAATGAACCTGGTGGAAGAGCTGTCGGACGCTCTCAAAAAGATGGGCAAGCGTATCAAGGTCAGTTACTTTTAAGGAGCGATTATGCACAAGTTTGATACCAAGGTACAATACCTGAAATACAAGGTACTGCGTGAAGTAGCCCGTCAGGCATGGAATGACACGCTGCTGGACAACGTGCTGGATATTCCCAAGATGATCGTGCCCGGTAAGGTGCCCACCATGCGCTGCTGTGTGTACAAAGAGCGTGCCATCCTGGCAGAACGTGTCAAGCTGGCCATGGGCGGAGGCAATACCGCCAACATCATCAATGTGATCGATATCGCATGTGATGACTGCCCTGCCGTGGGCTATCAGGTCACTGATTCCTGCAGGGGCTGTCTGGCCCACCGGTGCGAGGATGCCTGCAGGCGTGGTGCGATCTCTTTTGATCACAACCACGAGGCGCACATTGATAAAACCAAGTGCGTGGAATGCGGTCAATGCGCGAAAGTATGTCCATACAGCGCCATTGTCAACCGCAAACGTCCTTGCCAGAATGCCTGCAAGATCAAGGCCATTTCCATCAGTGAGGACAACGCTGCCAAGATCGATGACGCAAAGTGCATCCAGTGTGGTGCGTGTGTATATCAGTGCCCCTTTGGTGCTATCACGGACCGGTCTTTCATCATCAATGTGATTGACATGCTCAAAAAGAGCCAGGGCAATACGAAGTATAAGGTTTATGCTCTGGTAGCGCCGGCCATTGGCAGCCAGTTGAATTATGCCAAGCTGGGCCAGGTGATTACAGGCATCAAGGAACTGGGATTCTACACTGTGGTGGAGGCTGCCCTCGGCGCGGATATGGTAGCTCAGGCCGAATCCAAGGAACTGGCGGAAAAAGGCTTCCTGACCTCCTCCTGCTGCCCGGCCTTTGTGCGCTATGTCAAGACTGCGTTCCCGGCGCTGTTGCCCTATATCTCTCATAATCTGTCACCCATGGCAACCATTGCCAAATACATCAAAGAGCACGAGAAAAACGTCAGAATCGTATTCATCGGCCCCTGCACCGCCAAAAAGGCAGAAATGCAGCTGGACGATGTGAAGCCTTATGTGGACGCCGTGATCACCTTTGAAGAATTGCAGGCACTGCTGGACAGCCGGGACATCGACATTACCACGCTGCCGGAAGACGTGCTGGATAATGCGAGCTACTTCGGACGTATCTTTGCCCGCAGCGGCGGTCTGTCCGATGCTGTGGCTGAAGGTCTCAAAGCACAGCATCTGGATGACTTCCAACTGAAGGCCTGTGCCTGCGACGGCATCGAGGAATGCCGTATGGCGCTGCTTAAGAAGAGCAAAAACGCGCTGGATGCCAATTTCATCGAGGGAATGGCCTGCGTGAGCGGCTGCATTGGCGGAGCGGGCAATCTGACCCATGGTGAAAAGAACAAGGCTGCCGTGGACAGCTATGGCAGGGAAGCACTGGAAAAAAAGATCCTGGATGCCATCGCCCCCCTTCAATAACCAAATTCGCATGACGGCAATACATACTGCCGTCATGTTTTTGTTTTCTGGATTTCTCAACAGGTGAAAGCATTCCCGAAATAACCGGATTAAAAAATGTGCCGAAGACCATATGAAATGGCTTCCGGCACATTTTTGTGATGCATGGAAAGGGCTGAATATCAGGGTATCGGTATTTGAAATATCATCTCGCCGTTTCCATGCTTTCCGATCCGATGGGGTGTTTTTCCGCTTGTTTGTTCCTCATATTTCAGCAGCATACCATCAACCATCTCGCTTCAGCGCATATTCTGGATTCCCCTTCATACGGGAGAGAGGGGCTTCCGTCGAATCAGGTCAATCGTAAAAATGCCCTTTATGAAAATTCTCATTTTCTAACGGTTTAGCAGTCAGTCTGAAGATTACGCATCCATCCGGACATACAATTGTTTTGGAATACCTGCCGTCACCACCCAGGTTTTCGAGATCGCCTCCGCTGCGGACAGCTTCCATCAGGGGAAAAAGCATCATCATGGTCTTTGAACAGATACCGTACCCATCTTTGTTGACCGGGCATCCATAAGTGCAGGAGTATTGATCACCGATCTCTTCCCCGTTGCGGCAATAGCGCTCCGTATGATTGCCACGCAGGAAGCCTGTCACTTCCACGCTGAATTCATATTCTTCGTCATACCACTTTTTCATTACGTTTTCCCTGCTTTCTGCAAATCTTCTGAATCGTGTTTCCTGTTCGGATTGTCAGTTTTTCTGCAATCCCTTTTGCCGCGGTTCTGTTCCACCAGCTGCATTTCTGGTAGCATCCGAGATCATAACTCCAGAAAATCACATCTTCGAACACTTCGATCTTTTCTTTCCCTTCGGATGGTTCACCGACAAGTTGACAGATAGCTTGCGGAGAGTCATCCGTCAGGATAAAGATAAGATTATGATATCTGCTTTTATCGTCCGTATCCCACCATGAAGGAGCGTGATCCAGCACATGCTGAAGATGTCCGAATTCCACAACACTTACAGGTATCGCATATCCGAAAGCATCCTGAACCTTCTCGGCAATCTGGCGGCTCATTTGCTTCCTGCTAGCGCTGGAAGCTGAGAAGAGAATATTCCCGCTGTTAAGAATCGTTTCCACCTCTGCAAAACCAAGATCAAAGAATGCCTTTTGCAGATCGTGCATAAGGATTTTGTTTTTTCCGCCAAGATTGATTCCACGCAGCAGCGCAACATACCGCTTCATACATGCCTGTTCCATTGGAATACCTCCATGTCAGCAGAAACAAAAAGCAGCGATCTCTTTTTCCAGCAACACGAAGACTTTGGCAACCAGGTATCCGTCTGCAATTGCATGATTCAGCCGCACGCTGACAGGCATCATCAGCCGGCCGTTTTCCTCCCTGTATTTACCCCAGTTGACAATCGGTGCAAAGAACAGGTGCCCGTCCGGCAGTTCGATGTTCAGGGAATCATAGGACAGCCAGGGGAGAAAGGATGCATCGAACCAGTTCGGATGATTGACCATATCCAGCCCGTATTCCCGTGTCTGCTTTGCTTTCTCAACATCTTCGAGAGCATTTCGGTAGAACAGCGCGTAATCCTCCGTGTATGTTGTATAAACAGGTGTGCAGGTTTCTGTATCTTCATGGAACACATACTGTGTCGGATGGATCTGATCGTAGCAGATCAGTTCATCTGTCTGCCACAGATATCCCATCCGGTAATCATCCCGGGAATTCAGAACTTTCGTCAGAAGATAGAGGAAGTTGATGTAAAACTTTGTTCCGGTCTTTTTTGACCACTCAGCCAGCTCTGTCACATCCACCCGGGCAGTCATGGATGTGGAGCACTTGCAGTCTTCCGAAAAATGCCGGAAGACACCTTTTCGATAATATGTATTTCGGTCAATTCTTCGATAGTCAGCCATAGCGATACCTCTTCATGTCGGCAGTTTGGTTTGATTGCAGCACAATACGCTCCAATCGCCAAATGTGTACTCGATGCCGCTGCCAACTTTATTCTTAAAGGGTTTCCCATGCGCCGTTCCGGCACAAATCTGCTGCATTCCTGAAAGCATACCATCGGTATCCGCAAGCGTCAGCGGTTTATAGGCATAATGACCGTTATAGATGCGTTTGATCTTGAATTCCCTCAGTTTTTCCACTGCATATTCGAGAGACTGGGAGCAGATATCCGGTGGAAGTGATTCCTCCAGGAACACCCACAGGTGCTCAATGATGGCATCTCCGGAAAAACAGATCTTTTCATCCGGGTCGATCAGCAGGATACTGCCTGCGGTGTGCCCGGGGACTCCAACAACGCTCAGCTTCTTTCCTCCCAGGTCAATCACATCGCCATCCTGAATGGCTTCCGCTGGAGGGAAGTGAACTGAGGCAGGGTCCAGATCACGGATAAATGCTCCGTAAGACTGTTTCACCCAGTCTTGAGCAAGCATATCAGAATATCCGTCAACAATCTCCTGATAGAGTTTCTTGTCTGCCGGATTGATCAGAACCCGCTCAAACCAGTGGTTGCCAAGCACATGATCTACGTGGCCGTGGGTATTGATGACAAACACCGGCAGTTTTGTCAGTTCTCTGACAAGTTCTTTCAGATCCTCAAGCCCATAGGCGGAATCAATCAGACAGGCACGCTTTGCGCCGCATACCAGATACATGGCTGCTTCATACCGCTCGTAGATCTTCCAGATGTTGTACTGCCCATGCGAGATCTTCTCAATGTCATATATTTCCTTGTTCATTGTCACAAATCGCGTTCCCCGTTTTCCCAGATTCAGTTCTCTTCCAGAATCCGTAATCCTTCCCAGGCATTCTGTCCCAGTATTTCCTGGGTCTTGGAAAAATTGTACTTCTGATGCAGGCGGTCATGTACCTGCAGAAATGCTTTTTTTCCATATTTCCGGATGTACAGAGCCTGTGCTTTTGCTGCGTTCGCACCATCGTTTGTCGGGACATAGAATCCATTTTCACAGTTTTCCAGACTTTCACATTCATAGCAGCCGTCGAGACCTTTTTCTCTGCAGCATTTCACATTGGGACATATTCCATCCGGTGAAACTGTTGCAAAAGAGCAGGTGGAATAAATGGTCCGGCAGGAGCCGCACCACGCGGCAAGAAAGCAGTGATTGCAGGACAATCCACAGAAAGCAACCGGATCAACCCCCTTTCGGGCTGTTTTGCATAATCTGTTTTTGATGCGCCGCATCGCTTCGATATGCATGATCCAGTGCCGGCTGAACGGCATTTTGATCAGTCCACGGATATCCTTTTCACACCAGTAGGGAATCAGCCATTTTGCGTTTTCCTTTTCACTGACGCAGAAAGTGTTCTGAAGCTTCCTGATCATTTCTTGCCCGAATCGACGTTTCAGATCGGCATATGACAGCTGCTGCAGGACCTGATTTGTGGAATCCATGACTGCATGAGCGTAGCGATACAGCTCCTTCACATCCAGTTTTTTCGAAAACTCTGCGATCTCTTCTCCGGTCAGCTCATTTCCTGTTGTGATGATCGGAGAATGAATCGTTTGATCGAACCTCATGGCGAAAAGGATCTGCTGGTTTTCAGCGATCATTTCATGGGCCACGATGTCTTCGATTCGGAAGATATGCCAGATGGAGTAGGCCAGTGTTTTGCTGTGATAGCCTTCCGCGTCTGCAAACGGCATTTGAAAAAATGCCTCTTCCGGGAAGGTGCTCACAATCTGGGTAATCTGCGCAAACAGGCTTTCCCTGAACTCGATCAGTTTGCATATCGCTTTCCGGAAGGTTGCTTCCTTTGAGAGCAGCATCTGCATCTCTTTATTCTTCTCAGCCCAGTCTTTATCCATATTCTCACTCCCAATCCGTCAACTGCTTCCTGTGCTTTGGCCGTTCTGCGCACCTGTCTGCAGCATCGTCTTTTCGGCTTTTCAAATGATCATCACACCTGACGCTGTCAGACATGCATGCTTTTCCTCTGCATGAGGGCAGCCGATTCGGACAGATGACCATGCAACCTGCTTTGAAACGTTTCCCGACTCTTCTTGATTCAGCACGGCCAAGAATCCGGACTGCTCCTTCCGGCGGCAATTCCAGAGAATCCGATCGGGAGAATACACAAAGGATGTTCGCTCCGGATGCGGGTTTCCGTGGTTTTGCGGAAAACTGGCCGGATTTCACTTTTTGGCTTTTTTACAGATCATCCATGCACGCTGCGAATTCTGCACCGCTTGTGCTTTCTCGTCACTTCAGGTGCAGACAGCTTTCTGGGGGAATTTCAGGAAGCCTTTTTACAGCACATTCTTTCTTAGCAGTTCCTGTACTTCACTAAGTTTCGGTGGATTCAGGGGCAGGGGAAAGCGGGAAATTGCAATCGCGGAGCACGCGCTGGCAAAACGTACCAGATCATCATCCTTCATGCCATGAAGAAGGGCATATACACATCCGGCCTTGAAAGTATCGCCTGCACCAAGCGTACTTCTGACGGTAACACGAAATGGTTTCATCCGATGAATGGGTCCATCCTTCCGGGCATACAGCATGTCTCCACCGCCCTGTGTCAGGATCGTCAGTCCGTCTGTTTCCTGCTTCATCCGTTCCATAATGTTCTCTGGATCCATACCGGAATAATGCTCTGCTGTACACTCCTTCGATATGATATTCACGGCAGCCTGCCTGTGCAGCACCGAAGTATGTGGACTGTCAATGGTCACAAAGGGCACATGATGCCGCTGGCAAAGTGCGGCTGCCCGCAGGGATTCCTCTCGAAAATAGGGATCGACCGCCGCTGCTTTACAGCCCGCGATATCTTCTTCCTGCGGAATGCTCCACCATCTTTCCCCACTCGAGAACAGCGTCTGAAATTTTCCCATGGGTGAGCGAACAAGCCCTGCGATCACCACATAGTCCATGACACCCTTGTCTTTCGTGAAATGCAGGGAAGACAGGTCCACGGATTGATCCACATAGAAGGCTTTCAGCATCGGTGCAACCTCGGTACCGATCCACGTGCCATCCATCCGGACAGAAACACCCAGTGATGCCAGGACCGTTGCGGCTGTACCGGTTTCTCCACCGGGAAGAAAGTATTGCTCAGCGATCTCTGAGTATTCATCCGGCTGAAGGAAACCGCCTTTCAGCAGGAAGGAATGCGTTCCCAGCACCTGGCCAAAAAGATAGACATCATGATTCTTCTTCATTGCATTTTGCTCCATATGTTTTGATAAAATGCCGGACGAAGATCTCGATACGGGCGAGCGCGTCATCCATCTTCTCCGGTTCCCGATCGCAAAGATGGATCAGTGCAGAGATGGGGGTTATATAGGAGAAGGCAAGCAATTCGGGATTCTCCTGCCGGAGAAGTCCTTTCTTCATCATTCCGGAGAACACATAGGCAAACATCTCCGTGAGTCCTGTGAGAAAATGTTTTGTGGCGAGCTTTTTTGCCCGTTCGTCCTGGAATTGTTCAATGGTGAGTAATTTCCTTGTCATCACGACCGTTTCGTCATGAATAGTAAAATTCACCATTCGCATTGTCATTGCGGTCAGTTCTTCCAGAGATTCCGGTACAGGAGGCAGGCGTTCTGGTGAACCGAAGCGTTCCTCATAATATTCAATCAGCTTATCCAGCAGGGCGTTCCAGATTTCTTCTTTACTTTCAAAATGGCGGTACATTGCGGATTTGACCAGTCCGACTGATTCCATCAGTTCATTGATGTTCGTTCCCGCGTAACCCTTCTGCGAAAACAGTTCCAATGCTTTTGCCAGGATTCTCTCCTTCGTGTCCTTAGCCATCCAAACACCCTCTCAGAAAACGTGAACTATAGGTCACACATATTATAGTGAATGAAGGTTCACTTTTTCAAGAGAGGACGAGACGAGTTACAGGCAGTTCAGATGCTGCGAAACACAGATTGTCCTGAAAACAACAAATATGTGTCTTCCGCCTGGCAGGAGGGACTGAGTTGGAGAAATGCCCCTGCTGTTCTGATCCCGTTTGATGTTCTGCCGGACTGCGAGAGCCATGGCCTGACGCTGAAATAAAAAAGAAAGCGGATGGCAGGTTTTGCATTGAAAAACCAGGATAACAGGGATGTGCCAGAAGTATCCCCGAAACGGAGGAAAATTCCGTTAATCAAAAAAGGGAACACCCCCTTGCATTCATTTTCATAAGGAACTATTCATAAAACTCCAACACAACAATTCCGGCAACCGTAGT
>ONVN01000213.1 GCA_900321295.1 uncultured Eubacteriales bacterium | reverse complement strand
TTTGGCCTCTTCTACTCGTTGATCTGCTTTTTTTGCTGTTTTGTTGCATTAACTTAGGCAAAGTTGCATTTACTTTGGCAGTTGACCAAATATTTTCTGCCTGTAATTTGCCAATGGAAATGCAGCACAGATGCTGCCCTTTTTCCGGCAAAGAAACGGGAAAATGGGGACAGGATGTTCCTCACGCTTCATTTCGGACCAATCTGCAGAAAAAGCGCGGGACAGGAACCGGCGGAGAGGCTGAAGACCTTTCTCCTGGCAGGTTTTCATGCGGCCTCTTCCCGTTCCTCTTTCCCCGTGAAAAGTTCCATGCTATACTGGCTTTACTTCCGGCGCAGAAAAAGTCTCCGGAACCCGGAGACCGTCTGCGCAGTTTTCGGAAGGCAGGAGGTATTCCGGCGATGTGTGTTACACTGCGTCCCGCAGAGAGCGGGGATCTGGAAACCCTTTGGGCCATGCAGATCAATGCGTTCGCAGAACTTCTGGAAAAATATCAGGATGACGACATAAGTCCCGGTGCGGAAAGCCTGGACCGCGTGAGGGCGAAATTCTGTCAGCCCTGGACCACCTACTATTTCATCGATGCCGGCGGGGAGCATGTCGGTGCCATGCGTATCATTGACAAAAAAGATGGCAGCCGCAAGCGTATCTCTCCCATCTGGATCATGCCCGGCTTCCGGAACCGGGGCTATGCGCAGGCTGCGATCCGGGAGGCCGAAAAGCTCTACGGGCCGGACCACTGGTGTCTTGACACCATTCTCCAGGAAAAGGGCAATCTTCATCTGTATGAGAAGATGGGATACCACCGGACCGGGAGAGTGGAGAAGATCAGCGACCGGATGGATATCGTGTTTTATGAAAAGGACAGCATCACATTCCGTACCCTGAGGGTGGAGGACTTTGATCAGGCGTATGCGCTGTGGACCTCCGCGAAAAACATGGGGCTGAACAGCCTGGATGACACCCGGGAGGGCATTGCGCGGTTTCTTGCGCGCAATCCGTCCACCTGTTTCGCTGCGGAGGCTGACGGCCGGATTGTGGGTGTCCTGCTCTGCGGTCACGACGGCCGCCGGGCCTATCTCTACCATCTGGCTGTTGCAGAAGCCTTCCGCCGTCAGAAGATTGCATCCGGCCTTCTCGACCGATGCCTGGCCGCCCTGAAAGCCGAAGGAATCCATAAGGCAGCCCTGGTGGTTTTCAGCCGGAATGAAGAAGGCAATGCCTTCTGGGAGAGCCGGGAGTTCACCGTTCGGAATGACCTCGTCTACCGCAACCGTACCCTGACCGAAATGGTCCGGTTCGATACCTGACCTGTTTCCGGTCCTGTCGAAATCCTTCACAGAAAGGCGCGATCTTTATGGAAGAAAAGAAACTGCAGAAACTGCTGGAAGACATGTCCCTCCAGGAAAAAATCGAACAGCTGGTCCAGCTCAACGGACTCTTTTTTGGCAGCTCGGAACAGCTGACCGGCCCCGCAGCCGCCTTCCGGCTTTCCGAAGGCCAGGCTTACCGGACCGGCAGTGTGCTCGGTGAGCACGGAGCCGCCAGACTGAAGAAGCTTCAGGACCGGATGATGGCCGAACAGCCCCATCATATTCCGGCCCTCTTCATGGCCGACGTCATCCACGGATACCGCACCGCTTTCCCGGTGCCCATCGCCATCGGCTCCTCCTTCAATCCTTCCCTGGCCCGCCGTATCGCAGAAGCCGCCGCAAGGGAGGCTGCTGCCGCAGGCCTCCATGTCACCTTCTCCCCCATGGCGGATCTGGTGCACGACAGCCGCTGGGGCCGCTGCATGGAATCCCCCGGAGAGGATCCCTGGCTCAACGCAAGGATCGTGGAAAACATGGTCCGGGGCTTCCAGGGGGAGGATGTGTCGGAAAAAGGCCGCGTGGCCTCCTGCGTAAAGCACTTTGCCGCCTACGGCGCTGCCCAGGCCGGCCGGGATTACAACGTAACCGAGCTCTCCGAGCACACCCTGTTCGAGGACTATCTTCCGGCCTACCGCGCTGCAGTCGAGGCCGGTGCATGTCTGGTCATGACGGCCTTCAACACCATTGACCGGAGGCCCTGCACCACCAGCCGCCGTCTTCTCCGGGATCTTCTCCGCGGGGACATGGGCTTTGAAGGTGTGGTCATCACCGACTATTCTGCCATCAAAGAAACCATTTCCCATGGAACCTCAGAAGATGAGCGGGATGCTGCCCGCCAGGCCATGCTTGCCGGCTGCGACATCGATATGATGACCTCATGCTACCTCCATGAGCTCGAGCCCCTGATCCGGGATGGCCGTGTCCCGGAGAGTCTCCTGGATGAGGCCGTCCTGCGCGTCCTGAAACTGAAAAATGTCCTCGGTCTTTTTGAGCATCCTTATAAGGATGCCTCCGAAGAAGACGAACAGCAGCTCCTCTTCTGTCCGGAGCACCAGGCGCTGTCCCGTGAAGCCGCGGAGGAAACCATTGTGCTGCTGAAAAATGAAGGCGTCCTTCCCCTGTCCCCGGACCGGAAGATCGTGGTCATCGGGTCCCTGGCGGAAGACCGGGCCATTGTGGGCTCCTGGGCGGTCTTCGCGGACCGTTCCCAGACGGTTACGCTGCGTGAAGCACTGGAAACCCTCTATCCCGAAGCCGACGTCACCTTCTTTGCCTCGGATGCGATCACAGAGGACATGCTCTCCGCCGCTGCAGAAGCGGATACCGTCCTTCTTGCACTCGGTGAAAACGAAACCTGGACCGGGGAATCCCGCAGCATTGCCGACATTTCCCTTCCGGCCTCCCAGAAAAAGCTGTTTGATGCCGTCCGTGCCGCCGCCCGGAAGACTGTCACCCTGCTCTTCGGCGGACGTCCCCTGGCCGTTCCGGAGATCGCACAGCAGACCGATGCCCTCATCGAGGTCTGGCTTCCCGGCTCCTGCGGATGCTGTGCCCTGGCCGATATCCTGTTCGGAAAGGTCAATCCTTCCGGCCGTCTCTCCATGAGCATGCCCTGGCATACCGGCCAGCTGCCCATCTCCTATGCCGCATTCCAGACCGGACGGCCCAAGCCCGAAACCGACCGTTTTGTACCGTTTGTCTCCAATTATATGGATGTGCCGAACCGTCCGCTCTATCCCTTCGGCTTCGGCCTTTCTTATTCCGAGGTCACCTACGGCCCGGTCTGCCTGAATACGGATACACTGACCTCCGGCGGAAGCCTGCAGGCGGAAGCGGTGATCGAAAACAAAGGACCCCTGCCCGTAAAGGAAGCGGTCCAGCTCTATATCCGGGATCTCCACGGCAGCGTTGTCCGCCCTGTGCGCGAACTCAAGGGGCTTGAGAAAATCTGTCTTGCACCGGGTGAACGCAGGACAGTCCGTTTTACCGTCACCGAGGAAATGCTCCGCTTCTATG
The DNA here is from genome assembly GCA_900321295.1 of uncultured Eubacteriales bacterium. Taxonomy (GTDB): domain Bacteria; phylum Bacillota; class Clostridia; order Christensenellales; family Aristaeellaceae; genus UBA2943. The sequence goes on along the minus strand of ONVN01000213.1, from coordinate 9,995 downwards.
ACGCGGACATGCACTTTGTCAGCGAGCCCGGCGCTTTCCGTCTCTGGATCGGGCATGACAGCCTGACAGAAAACGGTGCCGATTTCCGTCTGGAATGAGTTCTTCCCCGCAACTGCGGGTTGCTTGCGCTGTGCAGCCTGCAGCAGTAAGATGATGCCATCAGGAAACAGGAGGATCTCCGATATGGAAATGCATGAAATTCTGAAAAACCTTCGGTTAAGAAACGGCCTGACCCAGGAGGAAATGGCCGAGCGCGCCATCGTCACACGGCAGGCTGTCAGCCGCTGGGAAAACGGCGAAACCCAGCCCAGCACGGACACGCTGAAAATCCTTTCAAAAGAGTTCAACGTTTCGGTCAACACCCTCCTCGGGTCCCCGCGCATGCTCTTCTGCCAGTGCTGCGGCATGCCGCTGAGTGAAGATGATATGATCAGCCGCGAACCCGACGGAACCTTCAATGAAGACTACTGCAAATGGTGCTACGCGGACGGCCGGTTTGTCTATCTGTCCATGGACAGCCTGCTGGACTTCCTGGTGGCACATATACCCAATCCGGAAAAAATCCCGGAGGAGGACCGGCGCAGGCAGTTTGCAGCCCACCTCTCCACCCTCCGGCACTGGCTGTAATGGGCAGGGTGCTTCAGGCACCTGCGCATGAAGCATCCCTCTCTGTTCCTTCTGAAAACGGCAGGACCCATCGGATCCTGCCGTTTTTCTTTCCCTTCTGCAGACCGGACCGGCCTGCAGATTCTTTTTCTCCGGTCTCTCAGTCGGGCCCGTTTTCTCACAGATCCTGCAGGCAGTGTGCCGCGCAGAGGATGTCTTCGTCTCTGGCCTGCAGGACATTCCAGGACAGGACAAGCGTCCTGCATCCGGCCTCTTTCACCTGCCGGACTGCTTCCCGGATTCCCCGGGCTGTCACCTCGCAGATTCCTGGCACCTGATTGATTTCAATCCCGGGATATACACGCTCCGGATGCGTCGCAAACATACCCAGCTGCGCAGTCACCGAATCCCCGGAAGCTACGTCCGTTCCCCACAGCGCGGACAGCCGCTGCGTCATGGCGGTCCCGTAAGCCTCCAGCTCAAACGGTACGCCGGCCGGGGCTTTCGTTGCGTAGTACATCATGGGCTTCACAAAATCCACCTGCTCCGTGAGCTCTCCCAGGTCCTGACCCACCAGATCCGCCAGAGCCGGCGCAAACGTATCAATCCCGACCCGGAGATTTCGTTCATGGAACCAGGCTGCCATGGTCCGGACGGCCCGGGTAACCGCCTCCCGTTTCCGGGAAGCCAGTCTGTCCAGCGCCGGATCGGCATATACATACCGCATGCCTTCCCTGCGGACCGGGACCGCCCAGTCCAGGGAGGTTTCCTGTTGAATACGTTTCTCCAGCATTTGAACGGCATCCGGTGCGAGGTTCAGGCGTGACCTGCATTTCGGGCAGGCACATCCGTAAAAATCTGCTTCCGAAAACACCGCAGACGGATACCGGATCCTGTCCAGAAACACACCGTCCGGCCGGCATCCCTCGGACAGCCGCTCCCATGCAGAGAGAATCTCTTCCAGGTTTTTCTCCGAGGAAGGACAGATGAACCGGAAGGTTTCGCCGGGGCATGTCGCCGCTCCCTTTGTTTCCGTCCTGTCCCAGGGCACCAGCGGGTCTGCCCGGCCTTCAAAGTCCGTATCCGCAAAACACGGCATCCACAGATACGCTTCCGCCCCATGGCGGTGTGCCGTTTCCACGATGCACGCAAACAGGCCCGGGATCTGGCCCCAGCCGAAAATCACCCCGCGCACCGGCAGGATTCCGAGCAGATGCTCCAGACGCTGCCGCAGAAGGGAAAGATCCCTGACCGTACATTTCCCGTAAACGCCTGTGGATACCTGCAGGATGGCCTTCATATCCTCCGCCTGCCTTTCTTCTTTCCGGCCTCAGCGCCGGTTTCGTATCTCCTGATCCCTATTGTACCGGACAACGCCCTCTCCGTCCATCCTTGTCCCGCAGGTTGATGCCGCAGCACCCGGAACACAGGAAATTCTTCCATGAACCGCGAACATCCATTGACACTGTTTTTTCTTCATAATAAACTGTACACAGCAAGGATGAATTCTCTTTGGAAGAAGGTCTGCATATGAAACGCTTTTCTTTTTTTCTCCTCCTGGTGCTTTCCCTCCTGCTGCTCCTCCCGTTCAGTGCCACAGCAGAGGTCACAATGCCCCTCACGCTGAATCAGACATATTCCTATGCCGGTGACGGTTCCGATACTGTCTGCTTCACGTTTACAGCGGACACGACCGGCATATACACGCTTTTCCTCGATGGAAACGGGGACTTTCTGTGCACCATTGCGGATGGAATCCATGATTCCTGGTGCGGTCCGACATATGCAGGCGATCTGGAAGCGGACTGGGTTCTTTATGCCGGTACGGAAACCACCATCTCTCTTGAACCGCAGAACAGCCAGGCATACACTGTGAACGTCACGGTCGCTCCCGTTGAACACGCAGCCGCGTTCCCCGATTCCGCCACGCACACCGTGGATTATGGTGCATCGGAAGCATTGACCATCTATCATTCCCCGGTTGAAGGATGGTTTACATACAGGTGGGTTCTCCGGGATTATTCTGACCCTGATTCTGTTCATGAGACGGTCATTCCCGGAGCCAATCAGAACGTTTACGTCATTCCGTCCGTGACAGAGAACCAGGATTATGCCTGCATCGTGATCGGCACGGATGAAGCCCCATTGGGCGAGGCTGAATTTCATGTTCATATCCGTTCCAACCTGACGGCCAGCATCGTGGGCAGCGAAACCTGTTATGTCAGCCCCCTGGGGTCTGCCACGCTGACGGTCAGTGCCCACGCCGATTACGGTCAGATTTCCTATCAGTGGTACCGTTTCGGATACTCTGACGGCTGGTGGACTTATCTTCCCCTGGAAGGAGAAACCGGTCCCGTCCTGACGCTGGAGAATATTACCGACAGAGAGAACACCTACCTGTGCCGCATTGAAGACTATGACGGAACCAGCCACGAAGAGCTGACTTTTTACGTCTATGTGGACAATCACCTGAGTGTGAATGCCGGGAATTCTTCCTATACCGTATCCCCCGGGGATTCCGTCACCCTGTCCGCCACGGCTTCCTGTGACGTCGGTCCCCTTCACTATGTATGGACAACCGAGGATTACAGCAGTTCTCTCTACGGAGAAGAGGTTGTTCTCGAAGGTGAAAACGGTCCTTCCCTCACGCTGAACAATATTCAGACTTCACGGGAGTACTATCTCCGGGTTACGGATGATTACGGCGGCTATTCTTCCTGCTGGTTTTCTGTTACCATTCCCAACGGACTCACCATCCGTGCACAAGGCCCCACGCAGGTTTTCGCCGCCCGGGGGGAGAGTGTGACCTTCTCCGTTCGGGCACAATGCGCAGACGGCAGCCTTTCCTACCGGTGGTACCAGGAACATGACCAGATTCCCGGCGCCGGCGGCAGCAGCTGCACTGTCGTTTACAACCCGGAAAGCGAGTATATGAATTTTCAGTACTATACATGCCAGGTGGTCGATCAGTACCAGAACAGGAAAGAATGTTCTTTCTCTATCCGCACCGCATCCGATCTGAACGCCTGGTGCATCAGTCCGGAATACCTTGAGCTGGAGGCGGGTGAAACGGCCGTTCTGCAGGTTGGTACCCGCAGTACCGGCAGCGGCCCGCTCACTTACCAGTGGAGCCGGGAAGGCAGAACCGATTATGAGCCGCAGCCCATCCCGGGGGCCGACGGTCCTTCCCTCGCGATTGAAGGCCGCGGGGGCAATGCTTCCTATTACTGCACCGTCGAGGATTCGGCCGGACATACCGCAGGTGCAAGTTTCTACGTAGAAGTACACTCCGGCCTGAGCGTGAATTATAACCTCGACAATACGGCGGTGCTCGGGCAGGGCGTTACCCTGCAGGTGGACGCCTGGTCCCCTTACGGGCCCCTGACCTATCAGTGGTGTCTGGGAAGCGAAGGCTATGATCCCATTGAAGGTGCTACCTCCGCCTCGTATGCCACCGGACCCCTGACCGAGAGTCAGTCTTACCAGTGCCTGGTCAGCGACGGCTATGAAGTCATTGTCTGCAACCTTGATGTGCAGGTCATCAATCCTGCCGTCACGGTGTCACCTGCTGGCAGCAGCCATATCCAGTGCCAGGAAGGGGACGAAGTCACACTGTCGGTTTTGGTAAGCGGCCTGACCGGCGGGGAGGAACTCGGCTACGAATGGTGTCGATCCGGCATGTACATGGGTAATGCGGACGGGGATTCCGTCACCGTCCGCGCCGGAGCCGGAAATACGATATACAGCTGTGATGTATATGTCGACGGTTATCCTTACACCATTACCTTCCTTGTTTCCGCCTCCCCGATGCCTGTTCTCCATCTTGCTCAGCCGCTCACCATCACTTTTCCCTCCGAAAAGCTTGTCCTCCTCTCCTTTACCCCGGACAGCTCCGGCATGTACACTTTTTCGCTTACCCCCAGCACGTCTGTACGCTGCGCTCTGTTCGACAGTAACTGGATGGGGCTCATCTCGTACACTGTAGGCGGGTTTTCCCAGGCACTTTCAGGCGGTGAAACCTATTATCTGTCCTGTCAAGGCTCTTCTTCCATTTCTTCCGGCAGCGTTCTTGTCACCGGCGTCAGCGGAAGCCACACCGGATCCTTTACCCTGATTGCAGGCCAGCACTTTGTATTCCCCCTGCGGAATTATGGAGAAACCGAGATTCTTTCCTCTGTCTCTGATGCACCGGATGTATGCAGGACCCTGGGTGAGAACATTGCCGCCGTCTCCCCCGGCACCGCCCATGTCAATGTTACCTACGAGGACGGATACCAGCTCCAGTACACGGTCACGGTCGTTTCCGCAGGCACACAGGTACTGCGGGTACCGTCCGGCACCGGTGCCCTTCATGCCGGCGCTTTTGAGGGCGACACCGGCATCCAGTACGTGCGGCTGGGGCAGTGCCTCTATGTCGGAAGCGGAGCCTTCCGGAACACAAATGTCCGGCAGGTTGTCTTTGACATTTCCTCGGGAAGCAATCCCTATATCGCTCCGGATGCCTTTGCCGGATCCAGCCCCCTGATCGTCGGAAACGGCTATATCAGGGATTTCGCCGAAGCCCACGGCTATGAGTTCCTGATGATCCGTCAGGAGTATGGCGGCAACGGCTGACCTGCAGAAATCCCCCGGAAGAATCCTGTTCCACCAAACACAGATGAACCCCGATGCCGGATTTTTTCCGGCACCGGGGTTCCTTTTTCTGTATGTTTGCCCGATCAGGAGCCATGGGGTTACAGATGCCCGAATTCTCCTTCTGTCTGCACCTCCAGGGCTGTTCCCGGGAAATCCAGCAGCATTTCCTTCCGCCCGTCCGGCAGGATGGTTCCCTCCGGCAGTACAAGCCGGGCTTTCCCGCCTTCCGGGACACGGATTTTCAGGAGAATGCCCGCGCCGGTTCTGTCCCAGCGGACGGTGAATTTCCCTTTCGGGGCGAGATAGGATGCCTCCGCATATTCCAGCGCCTTCACAAACTGAGGGGAAATCTCGCAGGCATTGACATCCCCGAAATCCGGGTTCGGTTTCAGCCCCGCGAATTCCTGGATGAAAAGGCTGGAGATATCGCCCATGAAGTGATGGTTTTTGGACCCTTCGGTCCCGACGCTGAGGTCCGGAAAACATTCCCAGAGGGAGGTGGCACCGTGCGTCATCCAGTATCCGTAGCAGGAGCGCGAGGTGGAGGTAATCAGGCGGTAGGCCAGGTCCGCTTCCCCCGCATGGACCAGCGCATGATAGATATACCTGAGGCCGATCATGCCGCAGGCATTGACATCCCCGTCGCGGTGGATGATTTCAACCAGCCGCCGGCGGGCGTCCTGCAGTTCCTTTTCATCAAACAGTCCCGTTTCGAGAGCGATGGCCTGCGAGGTCTGGCAGCTGCCGTCCACCAAACGGGTATCCGGATCAATCAGGTACTGCCGGAAGCTCCTGCGCATGTCTTCCGCGAAAGCTGCCGCATAATCCGCCTCCCGCTTCAGGCCTGCCCGTTCAAACAGGAACGCAGCCTTGCGGGCCATATCATAAATCGTAGCACTGTCCGTAACCCGGAGCGGCGAGGCAATCCCGCCATGTACGGCTTCAAAGGGGTCGAGCCAGTCGCCCAGCCCAACCGCAATCAGTCCCTGTTCATCCCGCTTTCCGGAAATATAGTACAGATACCGGAGGATCATGCCGGCGTTTTCCGTAATCACGTCCGTCTCTCCCGTAAACCGGTAGATATAATAGGGAAGATTGACGCAAACGCTGTCCCAGGCCGGTCCGTTGCCCCAGGCAAAACCCCATCCGCCCGTGGGCACAATGCCGGGCAGCGCGCCGTCCTCCCGCTGGGCAAAGCGGATATTCACCAGCCATTCCCTCAGGCTCTTTTCCGCGGTCAGGTTCAGGAGCATATGCTCCGAGGAGACAGACGCATCGCCGGTCCAGCCGTTCTTTTCCCGATGGGGGCAGTCCGTGGGAAAATAGAAAAAGTTCGACAGGTCGGACCGCCTTGTACAGGACTGCAGCCGGTTGAGCATGGGGTCCGAGCAGGAAAAGCCTGTGCGTTCCCGGAGGTCCGAATTCATCACCAGGAAGGTCACCGCATCCCGGTCGGCCTGTTCCGGCGTCAGTCCTTCTACAATGGCGTACCGGAATCCGTCATATTTGAACACCGGAACAAAGGTTTCATCCCCGCCCCTGCAGATATAGACGTCTGTCTGGCCGTATCCGATATACTTTTCCGTCGTGTCCGGACGCATGAAGATCGTGGAGTTGACGGAGACGTCTCCGTGCACGGTGTCTTCGGCATGGCGGACGGTGATGGTCTGACCCGGCGTACTGTTCCGGATCCTGAGCCGGGTGACACCCGCGCCGTTGACCCCGAAGTCATAGACGTACGCCTTCTTCGCCACCGCACCTTCCAGCGGTTCCGCATCGTTCTGCATGCTCTCATAGCAGAAGGGCATTTCCTCATGGAAGGTGATCTCCACCGGAGGAAGCGCTTCGGCAACCACGATGGGGTCCGCACTGCACAGCCGGGCAATCCCCCGCGGACGCCGCTCGGGAAGGGCATATGCCCAGGCACGGTCGTCAAAATCCGGTTCGTTCCATCCCGGTATCTCCTTCCGGGCGTCGTACCGGCACCCCATGCGCTCATCGTCAAACAGGACCGGAGAAGGATGCGTCCGGAAGGTTTCATCCGCCTCAAGGACCACGGTGTTCTGCCCGTCGTCCGCTTCCAGGCAGAGGGCCACAGTGGGCACACCCCGGCAGGCCGCCTTGTCAAAATCCCAAACAAAGCCGCCAAAAGCGTTCCGGAACCCGTTGCCAAGAAGAATGCCGATGGCATTTTTCCCTTTTTTCAGCAGCCCGGCCAGGTCATAATGGTCGTAATAGCATATGTCGTCCGGATTGCTGATGTACGGCGCCAGAGGGCCCTTGGTGATGTTCTGCCCGTTGATGTACAGTTCGTAAAACCCAAGACCGCAGATTGTGATTTCCGCCCGCAGTGGGTCCGCGTCCAGGGTAAAGGTTTTTCGCAGGTAGGGGGCTGGGACATGGTGATCAAAATCGCACATGTCCTGCGTACCCCGGATAAATCGGTCCGAGAACTTCATGCCCGGCTCATCTCCTTCACGAATGCACTTCTGTCCTTCCCGGCAGCGCAGGTCATTCCCTGTGCTTTTTCTTTTTCTGCATGCCGGCAGATCCGGAAGACCGGAAAAGAAAAGTCTTGAAAAAAACGATAACTGTCTGCTTGCAGTTTATCACGTCCTCCGGAACCCGGCAACCGGGAGAAACTCCGGAAAGCGCATCCCCGGACGTGCTTTTCTTTCTTCCAGTGCAATACAGACACCGGAAATCCGGAAAACTTAAATTTGTCCCAGTCAGAGCTAAACTGAGTCCATGGTGTTTTTGTCAGAAAAAGATACTCTTAAAGACAAGAACAGGAGGCCGTACCATGGATAGAACATCATCTGCGGCAGTCCGCAGGCATCCACCGGGTTTTACCGGAAATATCAAAAAATACTGGCCTTATTACCTGATGGCCTTTCCGGGCGTCGTCTATCTGATCCTCTTCAAGTTTATCCCGATGCTTGGCTGTGTCATCGCTTTCGAGGACTACCAGGTGTACAAGGGCATCTTTGCCAGTGACTGGGTCGGGCTGAAAAACTTCTCCAACATGTTTTCCTATTCCGATTTTTCCCGCATCCTGTCCAACACCCTCATCCTCGGAGGCCTGCGCATTGTCTTCTGCTTTCCCGTGCCGGTCATTCTGGCTCTCATGATGAATGAACTGAGCCATCCACGGCTGAAGAAAACCATCCAGACCGCCGTCTATATCCCCTACTTTCTCTCCTGGATCATTGTCTCCGAGCTGATCTTCGACCTGCTCGGCATCAGCGGCCTGTTCAACCGCGGCCGTGCGCTCCTGGGACTGCGGCCCCTGCTGGTCATGCAGCAGTCGAGATACTTCCGCACCGTCTACGTGGCCTCCACCATCTGGAAAGAAGCCGGCTGGGGCACCGTGGTCTACATGGCCGCCATCGCCGGGATCGACCAGTCCCTGTACGAAGCCGCCTCCATTGACGGCGCGTCCCGTTTCCAGAAGATGCGGTACATCACCTTTCCCATGATCCTGCCCACCGTCGTCACCATGCTGCTCCTGCAGATCGGCAGTTTCATGGAGCTCGGTTTCGAGCATGTCTTCAGTCTCCTGACCCCCATGACGTATTCCACAGGCGACATCTTTGACACGTACGTCTACCGCGTCGGCATTCTGCAGGCGCAGTATTCCATCACCACCGCCGTCGGGCTGTTCCAGTCCGTCATCGGGCTTGTCATGGTTGTCTTCTTCAATCAGCTGTCCAGAAAGATTTCGGATGACGGGGGGCTGTGGTAATGCATAAGCATTCATGGAATGATCATCTCTTCGGCGGTGTCATCACCTGTATCCTGATTCTCTGCGGCATCATCGCAGTGGTTCCCCTGCTCTCGGTGCTGGCCCTTTCCTTCAGTTCCAAGGTCGCCGTCAACACGAATTCCGTCACCCTCTGGCCCGTCGGTTTCACGCTGGATTCCTGGTCAGCCATTGTCAGCCGTCCCGACATGTGGCGTGCCACCCTGGTGACCATTGTCACCACCGTGGTGGGTACCTTCCTGTCCCTGTGCATCACCTCCCTGCTGGCCTACCCGCTCTCCAAGAAAGAGTTCGGTCTGCAGAAGATCATCATGGTCATGGTGGTCATCACCATGATCTTCAAGGCCCCCACCGTCCCCTACTTCCTGACGCTGCGGTCCATCGGCCTCTACAACAGCCCCTGGGCCATGGTGCTCCCGCACATCCTGACCGCTTACAACATGATCGTCATGCGGACCTTCTTCCTGGGCTTCCCCAGGGAAGTGGAGGAATCCGCGACCCTCGACGGATGCGGCCCCTTCCGCACCCTTGTCCGGATCGTGCTGCCCTCCTCCAAGGCCGTCCTTGCAGTCATCGGCCTCTTCTATGCCGTCACCATCTGGAACCAGTACCAGCATCCGCTGTACTTCATCTCCGACATGAAGCTCTACCCCCTGCAGATGAAAGTGCGCCAGTTTGTGACGGAATCCTCGGAACTGCAGACCATCGCCGCCAAGAAGGCCGTCAATTACACCGAGCGTTCCCTGAAAGCCGTTGTCGTCGTCTTTGCCATCCTGCCCATCATGATGGTCTATCCCAAGCTGCAGAAATATTTTGAAAAAGGCGCCATGCTGGGCTCCGTCAAGGGATAATCCCTTCATCCGTAATCCACCGGTCCGTCCGGTGAATATAGAAAGGAACGGTATCTATGAAAAAGCTGCTTTCTGTCGTCTTCGCGTTTCTGATGCTTTTCAGTCTGATCAGCGTCTCCTCCGCCGAGGAACCCATTGTT
>ONVN01000403.1 GCA_900321295.1 uncultured Eubacteriales bacterium | reverse complement strand
TCGCTGTCTCGCCGCGCCAGGTAGTCGTTCACGGTCACGATATGCACACCCTTGCCGCTCAGCGCGTTCAGATAAGCCGGCATAGTGGATACCAGGGTTTTGCCTTCACCGGTTTTCATTTCGGCAATCCGCCCCTGATGCAGTACGATACCGCCCAGGACCTGCACTTCATAGGGCCGCATGCCCAGTACCCGGTCCGCCGCCTCACGTACGGTGGCAAAAGCCTCCGGCAGAATGTCATCCTCCGTCTCCCCTTTGTTCAGCCGGGCACGGAATTCATCCGTCTTTGCCCGAAGCTGCGCGTCAGTCAGACTCCGGTATTCCTGTTCCAGGGCCTTCACCGCATCCACGGTTTTCCGCAGCTTCTTCAATTGCGCATCATTGCTGTTTCCCAGCAGCTTTTTTATAAATTCCAGCATTGGCACACTCCTGCCTTTCAAACTCCTGTGTATATCTTTTTCGCTCCGTCAGGTTTGGGCGGAACCGGAAAAAGCATACAGATTAGTATATCACTTCCCATCTCTTCCACGCAACCCTTGATTCCTGCCCTGCTGTGAATTTGCCGTGAAAACCGGCTGTGTGTTGCTTTCAACCGTTATTTATGTTAAGATGTATTTGGTGTAATTTGGCTTATGTATCAAAGGAAGGATCCCCGCGATGTCTGTTGGCAGTTTTGTTCTGATGCTGGTCTATCTTCTGGGCGGCCTTGGTCTTTTCCTTTTCGGCATGAAAGTACTGGGCGAGGGCCTGGAAAAAACTGCCGGTCATAAACTGAAGGGTCTGCTGCAATCCATGACACGGAATCTGCCGCTTTCCGTGCTCTGCGGCATTCTGATCACCATCCTGCTTCAATCCTCCACCGCCACCACGGTCATGGTTGTCGGCTTCGTCAATGCTGACATGCTGTCCTTATCCCAGGCCATCGGGGTGATTATGGGCGCCAACATCGGCACCACCGTTACGCCGCTGCTCCTCTCTCTGGAGGGCATCGAGTTCGGCATGATCTTTTCTTTTGCGGGGCTGATGCTCTCCTGGCTTCCAAAGCAGCCCAGACTCAAAGTGGCACATGAATTCAGTCCCATTGTCATGGGCGTGGGGCTTCTTTTCCTGGGTATGAAAAGCATGAGCGACGCTACCGAACCTTTGCGGGAGTGGGACGGTTTCAGCATCGCCATACAAAGTCTGTCACACCCGCTGATGGGTGTCCTGATCGGTGCAATCATGTGCATCGTGCTGAATTCTTCCGCCGCCTGCGTAGGCCTCCTGCAGGTATTGGCCGGGGAAGGACTGATTCCCCTTTCAACAGCAATATTTGTTCTCTTCGGTACAAATATCGGAACCTGTCTCACCTCCCTGATTGCCGGCAGCGGCACCGGAACCACCGCCCGACGCACTTCCATCGTGCATCTGCTTTTTAACACCATCGGCACGCTGATCTTTGTGGTTTTCGCCAGTCTCATGCCCTTTTCGGACTGGATTGAAACCCTGGGCGGCGGCAACCTGCGGTTCGAAATTGCACTGGTGCATATCATCTTTAACCTGACCACCACCCTGATTCTGATTCCGGGCGCGGGATTGCTGGAAAAACTGGCCTGCCTGCTGATTCCCGAAAGAACGACGGAAAACGTGGAAATGCGGCTGCGCTATTTTGACCCGCGCCTGCTGAATACTCCGCCCATCGCCGTCGCTCAGCTGAAACGGGAAACCGACCGCATGGGCGAAATTGCCGTCAAGAACTACAGCAACGCCTTCCTCTGTTTTGAAAACTGGGATGAAGAAATTGCCCGGGAGGTCGATGCCACGGAGGATGTGCTGGATTTCCTGAACAAGGAAATCGCCGAAAAGCTGACCGAGGTCAACGGACTGGATCTTTCCGAGGAGGATTCCCGCCTGGTGGGGCACCTGTTCCATATTGTGAACGATCTGGAGCGCATCGGCGACCATGCGGAGAATATTCTGGATGCCGCCCGGCTGAAGCAGCAGGAAAATGTAAAGTTTACTCCACGGGTGCTTGGAGAACTGCAGGATATGCATTCCAGGGTTCGGAATCAGCTGGATAAAGCCTTGCAGATTTTCCACGATCAGCAGGTGGACCCATCCTGCCTGAACACGGTTGAAACCGAAGAAGAGGAAATCGATAACCTGACGGAATCCCTGCGAAACCATCATGTGGACCGGCTGAAGAATAAAAAGTGCTCTCCGCAGAACGGAATGATTTATCTGGATATGCTCACCAACCTGGAAAGAATTGCAGACCACGCGGAAAATATCGCCACTGCCGT
>ONVN01000378.1 GCA_900321295.1 uncultured Eubacteriales bacterium | reverse complement strand
GTGCCGTTGCCGGGGATACGAGCCGGTCGGCGGTGGAGAGGGAAACCCGGGAAGAGCTGGGACTGGTCCTGGATCTTCAGGAGGTCCGCCCTTCCCTGACCATCCACTGGGAGCACGGTTTCGATGACTTCTATCTCCTGACCATGCCTGTGGACCTTTCGTCCCTGCATCTGCAGGAAGAGGAAGTGCAGGCCGTGCGCTGGGCCTCCAGGGAGGAGATCCTGAAGATGATCGGGGACGGGACGTTCATTCCCTACGACAAAAGTCTCGTGGAACTGCTGTTTTTCCGCAGGAATCACCGCAGTTCGGTGACGCGGCCGGACCCTACGGGCCGCTGAAGGAGAAATGAAGATGAAGACGGTCTTTTTCATCTGGAGCGCAGTCGCGCTCCTGCTCGCAGGCATCGGCGTCTGGATCTGGCGGTCCGGAAAGCCGGCCCGCTTTTTTACTGGGGCCGATGCACCGGAAGTGAACGACCTGAAAAAATACAACCATGCCGTGGGTACGCTCTTCTGGGGCTATGCCCTGCTCTTTGAGGCCGTGGGGCTTCCGTTCCTTTTTCCGAGAATGCAGCCCCTGGGATTCCTGGGAACCGGCCTTGGCGTGGTGGCGATCTCCGTTGCCCTTCCGGTGTTCTACAGCCGGATTCAGGAACGGTTTCAGCAGAAAAAATAGGAGCATGCCCGGGAAGACCGGGATGCCGGGGAGGATCCGATGGAATTCAGGATTGCACTTCTGCAGCTGCTGCCGGAAGACACGCCGGAAAAGCAGCTGGAAAAAGGCATCAATGCCTGCCGGAAGGCCCGGGAAAAGGGGGCCGACCTTGCCCTGTTTCCGGAAATGTGGAGCAGCGGTTACCGCATTCCCCAGGACCGGCAGGCGCTGGAAGTCCTGGCCGTGCCTGCGGACGGTCCCTTTGTCCGGGCTTTTGCCGGTCTTGCCGCCGGGCTTCAGATGGCCATCGGCATCACGTTTCTGGAGCAGTATGCCCCGTCCCCGCGCAATGCCTTCCTGCTTTTTGACCGGAACGGGAAAGAATGCCTGCATTACGCCAAAGTCCACACCTGCGATTTTGATGAGGAAAAGGTGCTTACCTCCGGCAGAACCTTTGAAACCGCCGAGCTGGATCTGGGCAGGGACAGGGTTCGGGTGGGCAGCATGATCTGCTTTGACCGGGAATTCCCGGAAAGCGCCAGGATCCTGATGCTGAAAGGGGCGGAAGTGATTCTGGCTCCGAATGCCTGTCCCATGGAAATCAACCGGCTCTCCGCCCTTCGCACGCGGGCGTATGAAAACATGCTGGCGGTGGCCACCTGCAATTATCCCGCAGGACAGCCGGACTGCAACGGGCATTCCACGGTGTTCGACGGGGTGGCCTGGCTTCCGGAGGAGGCGGGTGTCCGGGATATGTGCATTCTGGAAGCCCCGGAGGAAGAAGGCATTTATCTGGCCAGGATCGATCTGACGATGCTCCGGGCCTACCGGGCACGGGAGGTCATGGGCAGCCGCTACCGCCACCCGGCAAGCTACGGGATTCTGACCGAAAGCAGCGAAAAGGGGGAGGCGGACCGGGGATGAAGGAGATCGAAATATCGGGCTTCAACCGGTCTGTGCCCTATACAAAGACACGGGCGGCCAGCCGGGCCGTGATCCTCCGGGACGGTCAGATCCTGCTCTCCCATGAAACGCTGCAGGACACCTGGCTGATTCCCGGCGGCGGGCTCGAGACGGGGGAGACACCGGAAGCGTGCGTAAAACGGGAAGTGGAGGAGGAAACCGGGCTGCTGGTCCGGCCTCTCTGGCATTTCCTGACCCTGTATGAATACTATGAGGATGTCCGGTACATCAGCTTCTATTTCCTCTGTGAAGGCACGGGAACAGGACAGATGCACCTGACGGAGGAGGAAAAAAAGCGCGGCGTGGAACCCGGCTTGCTTACCCTGGAGGAAGCACTGGCCTTTTTCTCCTCCCACGCCTTCGGGGCGGCACGGAGCGAGGAGGAGCGCGGTGCCTGCCTGCGGGAATACACGGCGCTCCTGGAATACCTGAAGACCGAGCGGGACATCCTGCCGGTCTGCTTTGGAGATCCCGGGGAGATCGGATGCTGGATGGACCTGGTGCGGTCGGTCCGCGGAACTTTTCCCGGGCTGGAGACGGAAGAGGCCCTGGAAGCACACCGGGGGACGGTCCTCAGGTTTATGGGGAAACAACAGGCCCTGTGTGTCCGGTGCGGGGAGGAAATCGCCGGTGTGCTTCTGTTCTCCAGAAGCCGGAACATGATCTGCTGTCTGGCGGTCGCACCACACCATCGGCGGAAGGGCATTGCCTCCATGCTGCTTTCCTCCGCCCTGCGGGAGATGGACAGAAGCCGGGCCATCACGGTATCCACCTTCCGGGAAGGCGATGAAAAGGGAACGGCACCGCGTGCACTGTACCGGAAGTTTGGTTTTCAGCCAGCCGAGCTGACCGAGGAGTTCGGGTATCCGAATCAGGTCTTTGTGCTTCCGGGAACGCAGGAAACGCAGCCGGTTTCCGGAACCTGAGGAAAAAACGGGATTGCGGGAACGGTTCGCACGGGTTACAATACACTCCTGTGCGTCCTTCGGGATGCCGCAAAAACGAAAAAGCAGGAAATGGTCATGCAGAGAGATTTGTTTGAAAAAGCCCCGATTCCCAAGGCGTATCTGAAGCTTTCAGTGCCGGTCGTGCTGTCCATGGTTCTGGGTGTGGTCTACAACATGGTGGACACCTGGTTTATTTCCCTGACCGGGGATGCCAATCTGGTGGCCGGGGTATCCATCTGTGCCCCGATCTTCGTTCTGTCCATTGCCATGGGCGATATCTGGGGACTGGGCGGCAGTTCCCTGATGGCAAGGCTTCTGGGAAAGCGGGAGGATGACCAGGCCGGCGGGGTATCCGCCTTCTGCCTGTACGCCGCCTTTGGGACCGGTCTTGTCTTTATGCTCCTGATGCTGCTCTTCCGGGATCCCATTCTGCAGCTGCTGGGGGCGAACGCAGACTCCCTGCCGCATGCCACCGGGTACCTGACCTGGATTGCCCTGGGAACACCCTTCATTATTCTCTCCATGATTCCAAGCAACCAGCTGCGGACGGAAGGCCTGTCCTCCCTGGGCATGTGGGGCGCCGTGGCGGGCTCGGTAGCCAATATTCTTCTGGACCCCCTGTTCATCTTTACCCTGAAGATGGGGGCAGCCGGTGCTGCGCTGGCCACCTCCCTCAGCAACCTTCTTTCCTGCGCACTCTATGCGCTGATGATCCGGAAAAAATGCAAGGTCATGACCCTGAACATCCGGAAAGCCCGCATTCCGCGGAAGCATATCGGCGAAGTGCTGCGCATCGGCATTCCTGCCTCCGTCACCAACATCATGAACAGCCTGAGCATCATGCTCACGAACCGGGCCCTGGCGGCCTACGGCAATGAACGCATTGCCGCCATGGGCATTGCCATGAAGATCAACATGATCTGCACCATGGTGCTCATCGGGTTTGCCTTCGGAGCCCAGCCGCTCTTCGGCTATACCCACGGAGGCCGTCACGATCTCCGCTTCCGGAAAGCCCTGCGCTTTGCCTATCTGTTTGAGGCGGGTATCGGCTTCGGTTTTGCGGTGATTCTGTATTTCCTGGCACCGTCCCTGATGCGGCTGTTTATGTCCGATCCGCAGGTGATCGAAGCCGGCACCGGGATTCTCCGGTACATGCAGCTCAGCTCTCTGCTGATGGGCATTTCCCTGGTTTCTGTCTGCGTTTGCCAGGCGGTGGGGTATGCGTCCGGAGCCCTGATTCTGTCGCTTTCCCGCCAGGGTATTCTGTTCTTTCTCTGCATCACCGT
>ONVN01000377.1 GCA_900321295.1 uncultured Eubacteriales bacterium | reverse complement strand
TTCTGGATGGTCAGGTTGATGATCTCCAGGCCCATGTTGCTCATGTCGCTCATGGCGGCCTTGATGGATTCCTGGGCGAACTTGTCACGGTTCTGTACCAGCTCGGAAATCGTCATCTGGCCGATGATCTCACGCATATTGCCTTCCAGTACATCCTTGGCCAGCGCCTTGATCTGCTCTGCGTTGTAATGCAGGAGCTGTTCGGCGGCGGTGGCGATGGAGAGATCGTCCGAGCCGATTTTGATGTTGGCCACAGCGTCCACCACCACGGAGATGTATTCTTTGGTGGGTACGGGCTGGGCGGTCTTGATGTCCACCTGCATCAGACACATGTCCAGTTGGTCAATGCGTTCGATGGCAGGAATGTAGAAGGTGGCGCCGCCGCGTACAATGCGGTAGCCGAACCGTTTTGAGGCGACGGATCCGTCCGGATTCCGTACCTTGTAATTCCGGCGGAGCAGACCCGAGATAATCAGGGCAGTATCCGGCGGAGCCACTTTGTAGCGAGGAACAAGCTTGATCAGCGCAATGATGGCAAGAACGGCCAGCAGAATCGTCCACCACTTGGCTGCCAGGAATTCGAGAACGTTATTCATGCACGTACCTCCTGTGAAGTCGTTTGAAAGAAGGAAAACGGGGCGGAGCGTTTCCGCCCCGGAAAACAGAAGTTATGTCAGAAGCGGCCGAAGGGACCGCCCCTGAATCCCCCGCCCATGCCGAAGGGGCCGCCCATCGGGCGGCGATGATGCCAGCCCATGGGGGGACGGCGTCCGCCCCGCATGCCCATAAAGGGGAATCCCCAGAAACGGGCGGGACGGGAAAGGGAGGACAGGATCAGAAGAAGGATGATGAAGCTCAGCATGTTGGCTTCTCCTTTCAGAAGCGGTGGCGCTGAATCCATAGAAAAAGACTCACACCACGGTAATCCGCAGTGCAAGTCTTGCCTTCTCGTTGGGACCGGATGCCTTTGCATCGGGTGGCGGTTTGCAACCACGCTTTCGCGTTTGGCTACTCCCTTGCTGCAGGAACAGTATACAAAATCCCGGTGTTCTTTGACAGACCGGAAAGTGACAGTTCAGACCGGAAAAAGGACAGGTTGTCCGCGTAGAACGGATAAAGCTGGAAAAGATCCGTACAGAAGATGTGGAAAGCCGCCGAAATGTTTCTGCCAGGTTCCCGCCGTATACCTGGCCCGTCATCCTTGCATTCCGTTCCGTGCTCCGATACAATCCTTTCGGAAGCTGTGCAGACGCCCTTATGAGAATATTGTTTGCAGCGTTCCTGTTCGACGGGCAGAAATGAAATCGATCTGCGGATTCCCATGCGGGCTTGCAGACTTTCTTCGGAGGAGGTACGGGATGAACACAGAAACAGCATCCGCCATCAATACACTCGGACATTTCTGCGGAATGCGGGATGTGGAGAGACTGGACAGAGAGGCACTCGCTGACCGGTTCGGATTGGATCAGGCGGATGTCTTTGTGCTTTTCGGCGGGAGCATTGTGGCAGGGGGAGACGTCCTTGCAGATGCCATCCGGGACCGGATCGCGAGATCTTTTATTCTTGTGGGCGGGGCAGGCCATACGACGGAGACCCTGCAGCAGACGGTTCACCGGGAGTACCCGGAAATCCGGACAGAGGGTCTGCCGGAAGCGGAAATCTTCCAGCAGTATCTGAAGCATGTACACGGATGCGGGGCGGATTACCTGGAGACCGAATCGACAAACTGCGGGAACAATATCACCTGCCTTCTGGAACTGATTCGGAGAAATCGGATTCCGTGCCGGAGCATCATCCTGTGCCAGGATGCCACCATGCAGAGACGGATGGATGCAGGATTCCGCAGGTACGCACCGGAAGGAGTCACGGTCATCAACTATGCTTCCTATCAGGCGAAGGTTGAAGCGGCGGGGAAAACGTTGGTCTATGCCGATCCGATTCATGGCATGTGGGCTGTGAATCGGTATGTTCAGCTCCTGATGGGGGAGATTCCGCGGCTGACGGATGACGGAAACGGCTACGGACCGAAGGGCCGGGGGTTCATTGCACACGTGGATATTCCCGGCGGGGTTCTTGATGCATTCCGTGCGCTGAAATCCGTGTACGGAGAAGCGACCCGGCCGGCAAACCCACGGTATGCTTCAGGCAGAACATAAACCGGCCGGAAGAAAAGCAAAGACAGCGGACGTTATCCGAAACCGGGAACAGAAAAGGGCAGTTTCTTATGCCTGCAGGAATGCAGACAGGAGAAACTGCCCTTTTGAAAGGACGGAAGTCAGGAAGGATTCCGGAGAAAGAAGGACGGCCGCTGTTACCGCAGGAAGATGGGATTCGTCCATGCGCGGCGTCCCTGGGCATCCGTGACGACCGCCCGGACATACCGCAGACCGGCCGGGAGGCCGCAGTCGGCATGGGTAATCTGTTCACCCGCCGTTTTGCGCAGGGGACTGCGCAGGGAATGGAAACAGACGGAGACGGCATCGCTGCAGTCAACGTAGGCCATATGGTCTTCCACATAGAAATCCCGGATTTCGGGACCGCAGGATGCATAGAATGCTCCTTCCTGCAGGGCGGCGAGAATATCCGGAGCGTTGTTTTGAGCTTTCACCACGACCCAGCCGTGGCAGTGCTGGTCCATGGCATGTCCGTCGTCCACGGCAACACCAAAGATTTTCCGGCCTTCGTCAAGGGCTTCGTCCCAGTCATGTCCGTTATCCGTATCCAGGTCATTTTCCAGGACACAGCCGGAGTTCCACAGTTCCATAGCAAAGTTGTCCTTCAGAAGACCGCGGTATTCCTTATAGGCTGTACAGCTCCATTCCGGGTGACAGTAGAGGGTCATCAGGCCCCAGCGGTGCATTTCATCGATCATTCCCTGGGCGGCGGAAGGATCTTCAAACTGGCCGTACTGGGGGATCACTTCATCATGCTTCGGACCTTCCGGGGAGGCAGGGTCGCCGACACCGACAATGTGGATGCAGTGTGGCATGTCCACGGTCAGTCCGGGAAGCTCCATGTTTCTTTCGAGACCCGACAGGATGGTCATGGGCACATCGGCATAATTGATCCGGTTGAAGATGTTGTGGTCCGTCAGTGCCATGAACTGATAGCCGTGTTCATAATGCATGCGGATCACATCTTCCGGTGAACCTGCACCGTCGGAACGGGTGGTATGGCAGTGCAGGGCACCTTTCAGGAACGAACCTTCCCGCGAGAATGCAGGCTGACGAATAAACATGTGGGGTACCTCCTTTTCAAGTGAAGCATGGGGAAATGCCCGGAGAAACGGGGCATGCGGACAGAAAACCGGGGAACCCAGCAGCGCATCAGGGAACACGTTTCTGACAGCACTGCTTGAATTTTTTTCCGCTGCCGCAGGGGCAGGGGTCGTTACGGGACACGGACTGATATTGTTTCCGCTCCTCATCGGTCAGGAGGCGCATGATTTCATGCCGGTCGGACCCGCTGCCGGCGAGACGCATGGCACTCCGGAGCCGGGGAACGGCGTACGCAAAGTACATTCTCAGGCCTTCACAGAGGGCATACTGCCCGGGTTCACCGTCCGGTGAAAGGGCAAAGCGGTCTTTGAGACAGCCGCCGTGGCAGAGGGAGAGCCAGGGACAGGAACGGCAGAAAGCGGTGAGGCCTTCCTTTTTCTGTTTCCCGAAGGTTTGCTGCAGGTCACTGTCCATGAGCGCGGAGAGCGGTGTGTCCGTCAGGCTGCCGATCCGGTACTCTTCGCGTACAAAATGATCGCAGGCGAAGACGCTTCCGTCCTTTTCGACAACCGGGGCGTCCCCGCAGGTTTCCCGGAGCCAGCAGAGACTGGCTTCTCCGCCGGCAAGCATTCGGGAGGTTTCGCTGAACAGCTGCACCTCCGTTTTGTCCAGGTCATGATAGAACCATTCTGCGAAAACATCTTTCAGGAATTCGCCGTATGCGCAGGAAGAGACAGAGAGCCCGGAAAGGGTTCCGTCCGCTTCCCGGATGACAACAGGAATAAACTGAATCCATCCGGTGCCGAGGTCCCTCAGGGTGCTGTAAACCAGACGGCCGTTGGCGGCGGTCCTGGCGTTCACAGTACACAGGAGGTCCGGCTGGATGCCGTAGTGCTGCAGGAGCCGGATGCTGTCCCTGATCCGGTCATAGGTGGCATGGCCTGAGGCGTCTGACCGGAACTCGTCATGCAGGAACTGCGTGCCGTCCAGGCTTACGCCGACATCAAAATGCTCCTCGGCAAGGAATTGGCACCATTCGTCATCCAGGGCGAGGCCGTTGGTCTGCAGATTGTTCCAGCACGACCAATCCTCGGGCAGAAACTGCTTCTGGAGCCGCACGGCCTCCCGGTAGAAATCGAGTCCGGCCAGGGTCGGCTCGCCTCCGTGCCAGACAAACGAAACCACAGGGCCGGGGGAGGCCTCAAGATAGGAACGGATAAAGGTTTCAAGCGTTTCCAGGCTCATGATGCCGCCGGCAGAAGAGGCGGGATTGTGCAGATAATAGCAGTAAACACACCGCATATTGCAGGCAGAGCTCGCAGGCTTCGCCATGACAACGAAAGGCCTGCGGGCTTCGGCAGAGGGAGTTGTCTGCATCTTCATGCTCCTTGACGTCATGTCTTCAAATACCGGTCAAAGAAATCGAGGGTCTTGTTCCAGGAATCCATGGCGGCCTCCTGGCGGTACATGGGTTTGTCATAGTACCATATGCCGTGTCCGGCACCGTCGTACCGGTGGAACTCATAGTTCTTTCCGGTTTCCTTCAGACGCTGCTCCAGGGTGTCCACATCCGCACGGTTGGGACTGAAATCCTCATTGCCAAAGATTCCCAGCAGGGGGATCTGCAGCTTTTCCGTGTAGTCAATGGGGGCCACGGGCCGCGCAGGGCTCAGCTGTTCCGGTGCCATGACCACACCGCCGCCCCAGCAGTCCACGGCGGCATCAAAGCCGTCTACCGTGCAGGCTGCAAGGAACGCATGGCGTCCGCCGGAACACATGCCGATGACACCGGTCTTTCCGTTGGACTGCGGCTGAGAGCGCAGGAAGGACAGACAGCCTGCGGCATCGCCCATCACACTGTCGTCATGCACGCCGCCGGCTTCACGCATCCTTCCGGAGACCTCGGTGGGCGTACCGAACCCGAAATCCTGATAGATATCCGGGCAGAGCACGCTGTAGCCATGATTGGAGAAACGGAAGCTGGTTTCCCGGCACCACTCATCCCAGCCGGGCATGTGCGGAATCAGCACGATCCCGGGGTGCGGTCCTGCGCCGAGAGGACGGGACCACCAGGCATGAATTTCCTTTCCCTCATGCCCCCGGATGGAAATGGTTTCTGCGATGACGCCTGCGTAACGGCCGGTCTGCAAGTCATTCCACATTTCTGATTTCCTCCTTTTATGGACTGCATATCCTGTTTTGTTTCAGTTGCTGCTATTGTACATCATCTGAGCCCGTTCGTACAATGGGCAGTGTGCCGGTAAAGGCAGATCAGATGATCTCCCGGTATTTTTCTGCGGCCGCGTAGAAACCGGCCATCGCCCGGCGGAGGGCCTCCCGGAGATCCCCGAGACTCCAGCCGGTGAGCCGATGCTGCTCCACCACGATCTGCCCTGCGGCCATGACGAGATCCACGTCCGCGGCACAGGCGCTGTAGACCAGGGCAGAGTAGGGGTTATAGAGTGGGAACATATGTTCGCTCTGCGCGGATACCACCTGAAGGTCCGCGTGGTATCCGGGGGCCAGCATGCCGTACCGGTCCCCGAGGTGCAGGCACTCGGCACCGCCGCGGGTGGCGGCCCGCACAATCTCTTTGGCCGGGAAAAGGGAACGGTCATGATACCGTGTTTTCTGCGTGACCGCAAAGAGCCGCATCTGATCAAAGAGGCTCAGGGTGTTGCCGCTGGAAGGCCCGTCCGTGCCGAATCCGAAGGGAATGCCATGGGCAGCGGCATCCCGGACGGGTGCAATGCCTTTCCCTGCCTTGGCATTGCTGCCGATGCAGTGGGCCATGCGCACGCCGGTTTTCTGCATCCGGAGGAGGTCATCTTCGGAGAGATGGATGCAGTGGGCGGCCAGAAGACGGTCCGAAAGCAGGGAGAGACGGTCCAGATAGCCGATGGGGGTGAGTCCCTGCTGACGGAAGTAGTCCATCTCATAGTCCATCTCGCTGACGTGCAGGGTCAGGAGAGCATCGTACCGATTGGCCAGCTCACCGCAGGCGCGGAGGGCGGATTCCGAAACCGTCGTGGTCCCGTGGGGAGCCACGATGGGGTGAATGCGGTCCGAGACCGCATATTTCCGGAGAAAATCTTCCGTCAGAAGAAGACCGCCTTCGTCACCTTCACTGTCGGGGGTTTTCTGGGAAATGACCGTCTCCCCGAGAAATCCCTGCATCCCGGTTTCCAGACAGGCCCTTGCCACTTCCTCCTCAAAGTAGTACATGTCCACAAACGTGGTGATGCCCGACAGCAGCATTTCCCCGACCCCGTATTTTGCGCCGAGATAGACCAGTTCCGGGGTCAGGGCCTCGTTTTCCAGGGGAAAGAGGAAACGCCGGAGGCGGTCGGGACAGTCATCCCCCATGGTCCGGAAGGGCACCATGCTGGCATGGCAGTGCAGGTTGACAAAGCCCGGGAGCAGAATGCCCCCGCGGCAGTCCACGACACGGTCTGCAGGTGGGAGCTGCCCGCTGCCCACGGCCAGGATCCGGTCGCCTTCGGTGAGCACATAGCCGTTTTCGTATTCCGTATAGGCATCGTCCATGGTCAGAACATGGGCGTTTTTCAGCAGGATTTTCAAGACGCACTCTCTCCCATCAGGTCCAGAACAAGGACACAGAAGACCTCGCAGGCCTTCTGCAGAACCGATTCGTCAAAGTCAAAGCCGACCGTGTGCTGGGCACCGGCCAGGTCCGTCATGGTGCGCATATAGGTTGCCTGGCCGCCATGGGCCTGCACGCGGTTCATCATGATGGAAATGTCCTCGCTGCCCCAGTTGCGGGCGTTTTGGATGCTGGAGAGGCGAAGCTCGGGCAGGTTTTCAGTGAGGACCCGGCCGATGCGCTCAATGAGCGGCAGATCACTGTGCTGGCCCTCGGCTTCCCCCACCTTGATCATGTCCACCGTACAGCCCTGCATGGCAGCGGCTCCCCGGCAGACCGCTTCGCAGCGCTCCGCCATATAGGCATTGATTTCCGTGGTTTCGCCGCGGACCTCCACCTGCATGGAGGCCGTGTCCGGGATCACATTGCGGCCGGTGCCTGCGTGCAGCACACCGACATTGACACGACTCTGGCCTTCGGAATGCCGCGGGATCGCGTGCAGGCCGAGCACAGCGCTGCAGGCGGCGAGCAGGGCATTGTTTCCCTTTTCGGGGTAACCGCCCGCATGGGCCGCGAGGCCGTGGAAGAGGACATCATACTTGGTGGTGGCCAGGGAACCCCAGGTGCCCGCGGTCACATCCCCGTCGTCAAGGGAGTGGGTCGGCGCAATATGATTGCCGATAAAGTAGTCCACATCATCCAGATGGCCGGCAGCTGTCAGGGCACGTGCCCCGCGCGCACCTTCCTCGGCCGGCTGGAAGATCAGCTTGAGGGTGCCGTGCAGGCAGTGGCGCAACTGGATCAGGATTTCCGCGGCGCCAAGACCGATGGCAGTATGTCCGTCGTGGCCGCAGGCATGCATCATGCCGGGGTTGCGGCTGGCAAAGCCTTCCCGGCAGGGCCGGTGGTCCGGATCCTCACGTTCCTTCATGCCCAGGGCATCAATATCGAAACGCAGGGCGGTCACCGGGCCGGGGCCGCAGCGGAGAATGCCGATGACCCCGGTGATGCCTTCTTTCATGTCTTCCGTCAGGTAATCGCAGGGAGCGCCTTCCTGGGTCATGACGGCCCGGGCATGTTCCGCCAGAACGGAGGCCTCCGGCACACCGAGCCGCATGTCTGTCCTGAGCACATCCCGTCCGGTGAGCACTTCATAGCCGAGGGCATGCAGGCGCTCCGAGATGATGGCCGAGGTGCGCATTTCGAGGAAACCGGTTTCGGGATACATGTGAAGGGAGCGCCGCGTGCGGACCATCCGGTCCTGGAGTGCATGGGAAAGGGTGCGGACCTGATCAATGGATGAAAGCATAGGAAAACCTCCGGTAACAGTTTGGGAAAAAGGCTGAAATCCGGCCTGCGGATTGCAGGAAGCACCGGTTCATGATATGATCGGACAGAAAACCAAGAGAGGGCAGGGGAAAGAACCATGGCAGGAAAAATCCTGGTGATCGGATCCAGCTGTGTGGATGTCATTCTGCAGCTGGACCATCTTCCGGTGACGGAGGAGGACATGCATCCCAGAAGCCAGAGCTTCCGGCTGGGCGGGTGCGCCTATAACGTTGCCAATATCCTAGGCAAGGCCGGAGCGGACGTGACGTTTGTCACGCCGGTGGGGCTGAAGGGTATCTTCGGCCCGTATGTCCTGCGGGGCTTTGAAGAGCAGCCCTGGGTCCATCCGGTGCTTCTTCCCGGGGAAGAGAACGGGTGCTGCTACTGCCTGGTGGAAAGCAGCGGCGAAAGAACATTTTTATCGGTTCATGGTGCAGAGTATACCTTTTCTTCTTCGTGGATGGAAGAGGTCATGGACAGGAAATACGATCTCGTCTATGTCAGCGGTCTTGAGATCGAGGAGCGGACCGGCATGGAGCTGGTAACGTTCCTGGAAGGGCTGCAGGGCACGGAAGTGTTCTATGCGCCGGGTCCGCGTGTCCTGCGCATTGACCCGGAACGTCAGAGGAGAATCCTGGCGCTGCATCCGGTCCTTCATCTCAACCGGACGGAGGCTTGTGCCCTTGCCGGTGAAGAGGACCCGGAGAAGGCTGCCCTCCTGCTGCAGGGCAGGACCGGAAACTGCGTGACGGTGACCTGCGGCAGGGACGGCGCCGTGGGTGTGGACCGGACAGGCAAGATGGTCAGGGTTCCCGCGATGGAAGCGAAGGTCGTCGATACCATCGGCGCAGGGGATGCGCATGCAGGCATCCTGCTCTGCGGACTCGCAGGGGGATGGGATTTCAGGAAGACCCTGGAGACGGCCAACTGGATTTCCGCGCAGGTCGTCAGCGTGGAAGGAGCATCCCTCGACCGGGAGACCGTGCTCCGCGTCCTGCAATCCGCTGGCAGTACGCCAGGGGAGACGGAAAAGACAGAGTGAGAAAAAAAGACGGATCAGCAGGAAGCCTTTCCGGTTCTTCCTGCGATCCGGGCAGATCGGATGGTCCTATAAACCAAGGGAGGCGTCTTTTGAACGTCTCCCTTGCGCTTTATTCAGCTGCCGGAAGCCTGGAAGCCACGGCATAGAGGAACATGCGGGTGTTGACGGGGTTCGCTTCTCCTTCGTACAGCGCAGCCAGGTCGTTGGTCATAATGCCGCTGTTGATGGTGTCCATGACGGCCTTCTCCAGCGTGTCAGCAAACTTCTGCAGTTCAGGCAGGCCGTCCAGTTCGCCCCTCTTGCGCAGGGCACCGCTCCAGGCAAAGATGGTGGCCACGGGGTTTGTGCTGGTCTCCTCACCCTTCAGGTAGCGGTAATAGTGGCGGGTGACCGTGCCATGGGCCGCTTCGTACTCATACTGACCGTTCGGGCTGACGAGCACACTGGTCATCATGGCAAGGGAACCGAAGGCGGTGGCGACCATATCGCTCATGACGTCGCCGTCATAGTTCTTGCAGGCCCAGATGATGCCGCCCTTGGAGCGGATAATGCGTGCGACAGCGTCATCGATCAGGGTATAGAAATACTGAATGCCGGCTTTTTCAAAGGCATCCTTGTAGCGCTCTTCATAAATCGCATCAAAAAGATCCTTGAAATGATGGTCATAGGTCTTGCTGATGGTGTCCTTTGTGGAGAACCAGAGATCCTGATGAATGCTCAGGGCATACTGGAAGCAGGCATGGGCAAAGGAGGAAATGCTCTTGTCCAGGTTGTGGATGCCCTGGATGATGCCGGGACCCTTGAAATCGAAGATCGGCTGACGGACTTCCTGGCCGTCCTCTCCGGTGAAGACCAGTTCCGCTTTTCCGGGACCGGGGATGGCCATTTCCGAATTCTTGTAGATATCGCCGTAGGCATGACGGGCAATGGTGATGGGTTTTTCCCAGGTGCGGACCGTGGGGGAAATGCCCTTGACCACGATCGGCGCGCGGAACACCGTGCCGTCGAGAATGGCACGGATGGTACCGTTCGGGCTCTTCCACATCTGCTTGAGATTATATTCCTTGACGCGCTGGGCGTTGGGCGTAATGGTGGCGCACTTGACGGCAACGCCGTATTTCAGGGCAGCGTTGGCGCTGTCAATGGTCACCTGATCGTTGGTTTCATCGCGGTGCCTGAGTCCGAGATCGTAGTATTCGGTCTTCAGGTCGACGTAGGGTTCAAGGAACAGCTGCTTGATTTCTCCCCACAGAATGTGGGTCATTTCATCTCCGTCCATCTCGACAAGAGGAGTTTTCATCTGAATCTTCGCCATAAAGCGGTCACCTCAACTCGCTTAATCTAAAAAATCACAAACAATATTGTATGCGTTCCTCGATCATCGGGCAAGCGCTCAGAGGGCCGCAAAGGCCGGAAAACACAAGAGATACAAAGGAAAAAACAACAGATATACAAAAGGACACAGAAAAACAGGCTTCCGGAAAGGCCCGGAAGCCTGTACAAAATGGGAAAAATCCTTTTCAGACGACGCTCTGAAGCCCCAGTGTTTTTTCAATGAGCAGCATGACGCCGAGCGTCACCAGCATCATGATGGTGGCCAGGGCTGCAATCGTGGGATCAAAATGGTATTCGACATACCCCATGATCTCAATGGGCAGCATTTTCGTGCCGGGGGCGGTGAGGAACGTGGAAAGGGAGACATTGTTGAAGGAGTTGATGACCGCCATGACACAGGCTGAGGCAATACCGCTCTTGATGTTGGGCAGCACGATGTGGAAGAAGGTGTAGCCTTTGGGGGCACCGAGGCTTCCGGCGGCTTCTTCCATGGCAAAATCGAAGTTGGCCAGGGAAGAAGTGACCACGCGCATGACATAGGGGATCGAGAGCAGGGTATGGCCGATGAGCAGGCTCGGGATGACGGACAGGTTCCACGTGGAGATCACATACCGGAGCATGATGAAACCCAGGACGATGCAGGGAATCAGAACGGGGGAGAGGAACAGCGTTTTGATCAGGTTCTTTCCGGGAAAACGGTAACGGTTCAGGGCATAGGCCGCCGGAACGCCGAGCAGCAGGGCGATGGCCGTCGCGGCCAGCGCGATCTCAATGGAGAGAAGGGCCGAAGAGATGAACGAGCTCATCGTGAAGACCTGCTGGTACCATTTGAGGGTGAACCCCTTTCCGGGAAAGACGAGGGCATTCTGTTCGCCGAAAGAGGACGCCATGATGATGAGCAGCGGCCCGATGAGAAAGACGTAGACCAGAAAAGTGATGGCCCCAAGGGCCAGATGGTGTTTCTTTTTCACAGGGCACGCTCCTCTCACAGCATGGTTTCATGAAAAATACGGATTACTGTACGCCGAAGGTCTGGTTCCACATTTCGGTCCATGCGGGCAGCTTTTCAGCCACGAAGTCCCAGTCGGGGAGAACCAGCTGGCTGACCATGTCGCCGTAGGTGAAGTTCATGGCATGTTCTGCGTCGAGTTCGATGTCGGTGCGGACAGGGCTGTCCACGCCGTCCATGGCTTCGGCATACTGAACGTCATAGCTCAGATAGTAGTCGATGAAGAGCTGGGCGAGTTCCTTGTTCTTGGAACCGGTGACGATGTTGAGCATGTTGTAGCCGCCGTACATGCCTTCTTCAGGATTGACCCACACATAGTCGGGGTTGGCACCCTTGGCGGTGGTGTAGGAATAGTCAAGCAGGACAGCAACTGCGATTTCACCCTGGTTGAGCATGGTGATGGTGTTGTTGGCGGAGGTGTAGGTGGACTTGACGTTGGGCTTGAGTTCGGCCAGCTTGGCGAAGATGGCTTCGTCATCGGTGCCGGGGGTCAGGTTGAAAGCCTTGGCAACACCGTAGTAGAAGAGGGGGCCGGAGGTGTTGGTGATGGCGGGGATGGCCACATAGTCGGCAAGTTCGGGATTCCAAAGATCGGCAAAGCTCTTGATTTCCACAGGGCAGGTGGCCGGATCATAGACGATGCCCAGACGGTTGAAGGTGTAAGCAGGGCCGTAGCCTTCGCCCATGGGAGCCTTGGCGTTGTCATACAGCGCGCTGAGGTTGGTCAGGGCAGAGGAGTCGAGGGTGTCGATCTTGCCTTCAGCCATGAGCTGCTTGACGAACATATCGCCGATGATGACGACGTCATAGTCGCCTTCGGCAGCTTCGGCAATCTTGGAAACGCGGACAGCATTGGAAGCACCGTCAGCCACAACCGTGCAGCCGGTCATTTCCATGAAGGGATCATAGATGTTCTTCTGCAGGAGCTCGGCGTTGAAAGCGAAGGTGGAGATGGTGAGGGTCTGGCCGGCATAGGGCTTTTCTTCAGCCGTGGCGGCACAGGTGACGCACAGGAGCATCAGGACTGCGAGAACGAGAGACAGGTACTTGCGCATGATGATTTCCTCCTTAAAACAGATCAGTGATGGGATGGGTTGATGAGAATAATTTTATTCGCACTCAGCCCCAGCAGGACGCTGGCGCCGAGGGGATAAACCTGGGACTGGTCCGCCTTGACCACGAATTCACCGATCGCAGTGCGGACATTGTACTGGACGGTCCGGCCAAGGAAGGTGGAGACGAGCACTTCGCCGGGTACACCGTTGAGGGCATTGCTGCCGGGCGGCAGAATCTGGACATCCTCGGGACGGATACAGCCAGTGAAGGCATCCCCGGGACGATCCAGGGCGACATGAACGGGCTGGCCATCCTCCGAGGTCAGCTGGCCGCTGACGCGCCGGAGCTGGAAGAAGTTTTCAAACCCGACAAAGTGGGCGATGAACTCCGTTTTCGGCGCATTGAAGATATGGGCGGGGGTGTCCATCTGTTCGATGACGCCTCCGTTCATGATGGCGACCTGATCGGAGATGGCGAAGCATTCCTCCTGGTCATGGGTGACATAGATGGCCGTGAATCCAAGTTCCTGCTGGAGACGGCGGATCTCCACACGCATCTTGACGCGCAGCTTGGCGTCCAGGTTGGAGAGCGGTTCATCAAAAAGCATGAGGTCGGGACGGATGACCATGGCGCGGGCCAGGGCAACGCGCTGGCGCTGTCCGCCGGACATTTCGCGGGGATACCGTTTTTCGAAACCGACCAGGTCGACGAGTTCCAGCATGTCCATGACCCGCTTCTGAAGCTCGTTTTTCGGGACCTTGCGCATTTTGAGGCCGAAGGCCACATTGTCAAAGACGGTCATGTGCGGGAAGAGGGCGTAGCTCTGGAACACAAAACCGAAATTGCGCTTGTGCAGCGGTACATGGGTGATGTCCCGGCCGTTGAAAGAGATGGTGCCTTCGTTGGGTTCGCTGAAGCCGGCAATGAGGCGGAGCGTGGTGGTTTTTCCGCAGCCGGAGGAGCCCAAAAGGGAGACAAAGTTTCCGCGGTCGACACTGAGATTGAAGTCACGGAGAATGATGTTCTTGTCATAACCGGCTGTGATGTGGCTGAGTTCCAAGAGGGCCATGAGGACACCTTCCTTTCCGTGATCAGGCAGCGAGCGGATTGATTTTCCGGCTCAGGCGGTTGAAGAGGGACGAGACCAGCATGGTGACGACAATCATGACGACGGCAATGGCGGAGGCCTGTGTCCAGTCGCGCAGACTCATGGCATACTGGTAAACCATGGTGGACAGCACCTGGGTGTCCGTCGCGCCAAGCAGCTGAGGCGTCGTATAGGCGGTCATGCAGCCGGTAAACACGAGTACGGCACCGGTGACCAGACCGGAAACGCACAGGGGGAAGACGATGCGGAGAAAGGCGGTGAAGCGCGGTGCACCGAGGCTGCCGGCGGCTTCCGTGAGGTCTTCCGGAATGGAATCCATGACACCCAGAAGGGAAAGAATCATCTGAGGCAGGAAGAGCTGGACAAAGCCGACGGTCATGGAGAATTCATTGTAGAGAAGGGACTGGGGACGGGCGAAGAGCCCGGAGGCCACCAGAAACTGATTGACAATACCCTTCTTGCCGAGGATGACCATCCAGCTGAAGGAGCGGATGACCGGGCTGGTGAACAGGGGGAAGACGGCGAAAGCCATCATCATGCCCTTGTGCTTCGAATAGCGGGAAATGTAGTAGGCACAGGGGAAGCCCAGCAGCGCACACAGCAGGGTGGAGAGCAGGCTCAGCCGGACGCTGCGTCCGAATACCTGCTGGAAGTATACACTCCGGAACAGGGTGGCATAATTGCCGAGGGTAAAGCTGCTTTCCGGGAAAAAGGTGGAAATCACCACAGAAAAAAGAGGAATCAGCATGAAGAGCGTGATGAACAGCGATCCCGGCAGCACCAGAAGCAGCCAGAAGGCTTTTCGCAAGCGTGAAGTCATACAATCCCTCCCCGATTCAAAAGAACGTTCGGAAAACATGGGAATTGTACCATAGACCTCTTGAATGCGTCAACAAAAAAACAGAAAAAAACAAAGATTCTCTTTGCTTTTTTCTGAAAATGTTCGGAAATATATCCTGGGGATTATGGCCTTCGGGAGGACCCGGAGCGGAGGTGCTTTTGTGCGAATGCATAGGATGCCTGCACCCAGTCCATGAGTTCCGAATCCAGTTCCTCCGGTGTACTCAGGACGATGTGATGCGTCCAGCGGCCCGGTCGGACTTCGACGCTGACCGCGACACGGGGGGACGGAAGCGGTGAAGGAAGACCCAGGGTGAGAACCAGCCAGCCCGGGGGCAGCTCCGCCTTGCGCCGGACCCTTGCAAAGGAGACGCAGGCAAAGACCCGGGGATTGCGGAAGGTGATCTGGGTCTTCTGTATGCTCCGGGTGACGTCGGGAAAGGACGTGGTGAGCCGGTTTTCCAGGGTCAGATACAGGTCCAGGGCATCCCGGTGTCCCTCAAAAAACAGGAAGGTGGCCAGATCGGTTTCAGGCATGTTTTCCCTCCTGTCCGGATGCTTCCCGGATGATGACGTGAAGGCAGTCGCCGCCGCCTTTCCCCAGCGCTTTCCGGATGGCTTTCAGCACACCGATGATGTAGCAGACCGAGCCGTCCGGATTCTTCACGCCCATGTTGACAATGCTGCCGTCATAGGGGATGCCGTCAAAGGAAGCGTGCACCTTCACGCGGCCCTTTCCGAATTCCTCGCGGATGTCCCAGGGGAAGGTCACATAGGCACCGCCGTCATCCGGATTCTCGTGAAGGACGGCATCATATTCATAGGCTTTCATGTTTCTCTCTTTCTGTCTGTCCGGTTCAGTCGCTGCTCTTGAGCAGAATACTGGTGGAGGCAGCCCGGATGTGTCTGCGCATCAGTTCTTCCGCGGCATCTGCGTCATGGGCAACGATGGCATCGAAAATGGCCTTATGCTCTTCCAGGGACTTGCTGGCACGGTCCGGAGCAGAGAGGGAAGCCTTCCTGTATTTGACAATCCGCATGACCAGCGGCTCCAGGGTGTGCTGCAGGGGAGCGCTGCCGCAGAAGCGGTACAGGGCCTGATGGAACTGGCTGTCCATTTCCTTGATGTTCTCGGAGTCATCCCGTTCCGTATAGAAGGCCTGCAGGTCCAGATCCTCCTTCATCTCCCGGATCTGCTCCGGGGTGACCGTCTCGGCGACACGGCGTGCGGCCAGACCTTCAATGCGGTAGCGGATCTCATAGATGTCCCGGATATCCTCCGGGGAGACACCGACCACCTGAAGGCCGTGCTTGGTGACCTCCAGCAGGTGCTCCTGGCAGAGCCTGCGGATGGCTTCGCGCACGGGGGTCCGGCTGACGCCGAGCCTGTCGGAAAGACCGGTTTCGGTGAGAAACTCACCGCGCTCGTAGGTGCCGTTGAGAATATCGCGTTCAATCACGTCAAAAACCTGATCCGCCAGGGAAAGCATCTGATGTTCCATAGGGTACCTCCTCATCCATTATGACTGTCTGCCGAGGCTGCCGCCGGTGAGCGCATTGACTCTGCCTTCGATTTCATTGCTGCTCAGGGAAGCAACACGCCCGTCGGCAAACTGCTCATCCACCCAGGCCTTGAGGCTGACCACGAGCTCACTCTGCTTGGTCAGGGCATCTGCTCCGGAGAGATGATAGTGTTCATTGAGCCAGTAGGCGATGCCGGCCAGGCCGGAGTTCGGGCCGATCATGACGGAAGCAGGGCGGTTGAGGATCTTCTTGGTGTTGAAGATATTGTAGATTTCCTCGTCCTTCATGAGGCCGTCGGCATGGATGCCGGCGCGGGTGACATTGAAGTTTTTGCCCACAAAGGGCTGCATGGGCGGTACGTCGTACCCGATTTCCCGGTGGAAATAGTCGGCGATCTCCGTGATGACCGTGGGATCCATGCCGTCAAGGGAGCCGCGCAGGGCAGCGTACTCAAAGCACATGGCTTCCAGCGGAATGTTGCCGGTGCGCTCGCCGATGCCGAGCAGGGAACAGTTGACGGCGCTGGCTCCGTAGAGCCATGCCGTGGAGGCATTCGTCACGGCCTTGTAGAAGTCATTGTGGCCGTGCCATTCCAGGTACTCGCTTTCCACGTCGGAATAGTGCTGCAGGCCGTAGATGATGCCCGGCACCGAGCGCGGCAGGGCGACCTCGGGATAGGGAACACCGTAGCCCATGGTGTCGCAGGCGCGGATACGTACCGGAATGCCGGCCTCCCGGCTCATCCGGGTCAGCTGATTGACGAAGGGAACGACAAAGCCGTAGAAATCGGCGCGGGTGATGTCCTCCAGATGACACCTCGGCATGACCCCGGATTCAAAGGCCAGGGCCACCGTATCCAGGTATTTCTTCATGGCCTCGCCGCGGGTGAGCTTCATCTTCTTGAAGATGTGGTAGTCACTGCAGGAGACCAGAATGCCTGTTTCGCGGATGCCCATATCCCGGACCAGCTTGAAATCCTCTTTGGTGGCACGGATCCAGGTGGTGATTTCCGGAAAACGGTACCCCAGGTCCTGACAGCGGCGGATGGCCTCGCGGTCCTTGGAGGAGTACACGAAGAACTCCGTCTGACGGATGATGCCATAGGGTCCGCCAAGCCTGTGCATGTATTTGTACAGTTCCACAATCTGGTCCACGGTATAGGGATCCACCGACTGCTGGCCGTCGCGGAAGGACGTGTCCGTAATCCAGATTTCCTGCGGCATGTTGATGGGAACGCGGCGGTGGTTGAAGGCAATCTTCGGAATGCTCTCATAGTCATAGATATCACGGTAAAGATTGGGTTCAGCGACATCCTGGAGGGAATAACGGTATGTTTTCTGCTCAAGCAGGTTGGTTTTCGAAGAAGTTTCAAGCATATGCGGCACCTCCGGTCTTGTATACATGTATTCAAGTATACGCACATGTATACAAAAAACAAGAGAAGGAAACCGATACCGGCGCAAAAAGACAAACAAAAGACAATTGGAGCGGGAAAATGGACAGGATGGGCAGGAGCGGCAGGAACTTTGCCGTGTATCCAGAAAAAAGGAAGCAGAAAGTCGGAAAAAACGCTGTGGGAGGGAAAAGCATGCGTTTTCAGGCGTCCGAAGAAACCGCGGAAGTCCGCGGCGGGAAGACAACCTATGTCGTGTTTGGAAGCGGAAGCCGGCCGATGGTGATCATCCCGGGCCTGAGCCTGAGGCCGATTCACGGCACGGCGGTGGCCCTGGCATGGATGTACCGGATTTTCGCGAAGGAATACAGGGTGTATGTGATTGACCGGAAGCAGCCGGTGGCAGAGCAGGTTACCACGGAGGAACTGGCCGAGGATACCGCGGCCGTGATGGAACAGCTCGGGATGGGGGAGGCGGATGTCATCGGCATTTCCCAGGGCGGCATGATTGCCCAGTATCTGGCGCTCCGGCATCCGGAGCTCGTCCGGAAGCTGGTGCTCGGAGTCACCCTCAGCCGGCCCAACGACACGCTGCGCGAAGTCATCGGGAACTGGGTGAAAGGGGCCGAAAAAGGCGATTTCACGCCGGTGATCCGGGACATGACCGAGAAAATGTATTCCGAAGCCTACGTCCGAAAATACGGGTGGGTGTTTCCGCTTGCCCTGAAAACGGCAAAGCTGGTGGAGCCGGAAACCTTTGCCCGGCTGGCCAGAGCGTGCCTGACCTGTGATACCTACGATTCCCTCGAGCAGATCCGGTGTCCGGTCCTCGTCCTGGGCGGGAAGGAGGACCGGATTGTCACGGGCGGGGCCTCTGTGGAAATGGCCGAAAAGCTGGGCTGCCCGGTTTATCTGTATGAGGGATTGGGACATTCTGCCTATGAGGAAGCCAAAGATTTCAATTCCCGGATTCTTGCCTTCCTGCAGGAGAAAGGAAGCGAAAGAACCTTATGACAAAAGAACTGTTTTTGGAAGCCATTCTGAAAATTGCAGCGGGCGTTGTGCTGCTTTCCCTGCTGCTGTTTCTGCCGGCGGGAACGCTGGCCTGGCCTCAGGCATGGCTGCTGCTGGGCATCCTGTTTATCCCCATGTTCTGCGCAGGCCTTGTGATGATGGCGAAGAACCCGCAGCTGCTGCGGGAGCGGCTGGATGCAAAGGAAAGGGAAAAGGAACAGAAGACGGTGATTGGCCTGAGTGCCCTCATGTTTCTGGCGGCCTTTGTCACGGCGGGACTGAACTACCGTTTCGGATGGATTGTGCTGCCCTCCTGGGTGCCCTGGGCGGCGGCAGTCCTGTTCCTGGCCGCCTATGCGCTGTATGCGGAGGTGCTCCGGGAAAATGTCTGGCTTTCCAGAACCATCAAGGTACAGGAAAACCAGAAAGTCGTGGACACCGGACTCTACGGGGTGGTCCGTCATCCCATGTATATGACAACCCTGCTGCTCTTCCTGTCCATGCCGCTGGTGCTGGGTTCCCTGATCTCCTTTTTCATCATGCTGCTGTATTTCCCGATCATCGCCAAGCGCATCCGCAATGAAGAGGAAGTGCTGGACCGGGAACTGGAAGGATACAGGGCATACCGGGAGCGTGTGAAGTACAGGGTGATTCCCTTCATCTGGTAACCGAGTGTATAGAAAAAAGGAACCGCAGGCAGCTGACGGTTCCTTTTTGCATGCCGGGGATTCGGCGCTATGCGGCCGAGCTGCTGCTTTGCCTGGAGGCAAGGAAGGCCATGGACAGGATCAGGAGGCCGCCGAGGACTTCCCGCAGGGAAGGGTATTCCCCGATGAACAGGCCGGCAAAGAGAATGCCGTACACCGTTTCCATCCCGGCCACAATGCCGGCGGTCTGGGCAGAGACGTGTTTCTGGGCGGAGACAAACAGGGAAAAGCCAAGGGCTGTGCAGAGAAACCCGATGGCCGCGATGCCGAGCACATTGGCGGGGGCGACGGACTCCCTCCGGAGCAGCAGAAGCGGAAGCAGCAGAACCGCGGCCGTGCCCTGCTCCCGGAAGCTCACCCAGGTCCCGGAGTAGGACCGGGACAGCCTTCGGTTGACGAGGGTCAGGAGGGCATAGGTGACGCTGGAAAGCATGCCCCAGAGGATACCGAGGGTGGTCCGGTTGGAGAAGGAAAACTCCGGCACCGTGATGAGGACGCCGCAAAGGAGTCCCAGGGAAAGAAGGGCATTTCGAAGGGACAGCTTCTCATGGTAGAGGAGCGGTTCCAGAATCAGGAGAAAGAGGGGAAATGTGGAGTAGGTGATGGTGCCGATGGCGACGGACGCAGTCTGGACCGACTCAAAAAAGGAGGTCCAGTGCAGGGTGAGCAGAAGGCCGGCCAGAAGGGTCAGAAGCGTATCGGTCCGGGACAGAGCTTTCAGGGACTGCCGCCGGAGCCGAAGGAGGAAGAAAAGAACGGCCGAG
Organism: uncultured Eubacteriales bacterium; assembly: GCA_900321295.1. Classification (GTDB taxonomy): domain Bacteria; phylum Bacillota; class Clostridia; order Christensenellales; family Aristaeellaceae; genus UBA2943. Next base: position 3,419 of record ONVN01000377.1, on the reverse strand, counting down.
GAGCAGAGAACACGTCCGCCGGCGAGTGTCAGGGGCGACACATGGACAATCCGGCCGATGACACCGCTGAGCCCGAAGAGCATGACGGCCAGATGCAGGGAGAGGAGCGGACGCGGGGGCTTGCGTGCATTCATCATCTGTTTTCTCCCGGGAGTATGTTTGCAAGGATGTGCATACTTTCTTGTCTGTATCATATACCATGCAGGGGGCAGGGGCAAACCCTGCGTCTGCATTTCTCATGTATCTGCCATTTTGGGGCAGAAAATGCAAAAAAGGAAGAGACCGGACGGAAACGGTCTCTTTTGTCTTGGAGGGGATCCGCGGTTACGGTTGGGACGCAGCGGGACCGCCTGTACCGTCCTCGTGGTGGCTTTCCCTGAACAGTTTGGGACTGGCACCGTATTTCTTTTTGAAGGCACTGGAAAAAACGAGCTGGTCGCTGTAACCCACCTGTCCGGAAATCTCCTTGATGGACAGGGGCGTGGTGAGCAGCAGCCGGGAAGCATGGCGCATGCGGCAGTCGATCAGGTACTGCTGGACCGAAATGTGCAGTTCCTCCTGAAAGGCACGGTTGAGCCGTGCCCGGGTGATCCCGATGTGGGCTGCCACATCTTCCACGGTGATGCTGTCGTGCATATACATTTCCTTGATAAAGGCCGTGCCCAGTTCTGTGTAGAGGCTGTCACGGGAGACGGACGTATTCATCCAGCTTTCCCGGGCAGCGGTTTCATAGTCTGCGGCGAGCAGGGAGAACAGACGGATGGTGCAGGACTCCCGGAAAAGCATGCTGGACGGCGCAAGGGAACGGTGATCCATGATTTCCCGGATGCAGGCGACGGCTTCCTCCGTGCAGCGGATGGACCTGGTCAGATTGTTTCCGAGAAATCCGCATTTTTTCAGAATACTGGAAGCGCGGTCTCCCCTAAAACCGATCCAGGCATAGGTCCATGGATCAAAGCGGTCCGATCCGTAGACGATGGGTTCATCCGGAACGATCAGGAACATCTGTCCGGCGCTGAGGGCTTCCGTGGTGCCCCGGGCTGAGTAGAACCCCCTGCCGGAAATCACAAAATGGAGGATGTATTCCGTGCGCGGGTCGGAGATCGTATGGAACGGTTTGCACTCTTCCATGCCGACGTGGATGACGGATAACTCAAGAGACGGTTCCGCCAGGCCCTCGAGGACCTGACAGGAAGCGGAACTGAAGAAAGACGCAGTTTTCACCGGACGTTCCTCCTATAGCAGCAAATCATGCTGGTACGATTTTAACATATTTCGGTACGATTTGCCTATATGCAATTCACATAAAACGATTACATCAAATTATTCACCATCCGGTCGGAAAACAGCATAATAAACACAACATGAGAGAGCCGGGGGTGACCAACATGTTTGAATCGATTCTTCGGACACCGGACGTTGTTCTCGTGAATGGGAACATCGCCGACGAAAATCATATAGACAAGTCTGTCTTCACGCTGCAGGATGTCCGGGTGGAAACGCGCAGGCAGCATGAACAGCTCATCATCTACGTCACCGCAGAAAACACACCGGTCAGCCATGTGCGTCTCCGCTGGCATTTCCGAAAGAAACTGCATGGACAGATCCTGGGGGATGCCTGGGAACGCGCCTATGCAGACCTGGGCTGGACAGGGGTGACGCCCTATCAGACGCTTCCCTGGTACTGCCTGATCCATCTGGGCGGCATGACGGCCGGTTACGGCGTCATGGTACGGCCTGGAGCCCTGTGCAGCTGGCAGGCGGATCCCGAAGGCATCACCCTGAAGATGGATGTGCGCAGCGGCGGGAGCGGCGTGGAGCTGGGCGGCCGGAAGCTGCATGCGGCGACGGTGGTCAACAGCGTATACACCGGCATGTCGGCCTTTGCGGCAGCGCAGGCCTTCTGCAGGGAAATGTGCACAGACCCCATCCTTCCGGAAAAGCCGGTCTATGGCGCCAACAACTGGTACTACGCCTACGGCAGAAGCTCCGCGGAGGACATCCTGAAGGATGCCGCTTATATGGCGCGCCTGACCGATGGCGCGGAAAACCGGCCCTACATGGTGATCGATGACGGCTGGCAGGCCGGAAGATACCGGGAAGACGGAAGCTACGAACCGGTCTATAACGGGGGCCCATGGATGCCGAACGGGCGGTTCGGTGACATGAAGGAACTGGCGGAGGGCATCCGGCGGAAAAACGTCATTCCGGGCATCTGGGTCCGGCTTCTCCAGGATGACCGGAGCGGGCTTCCGGAAAACTGGAAGCTTCCGGGCGGCGGACTGGATCCTTCCGTTCCCGGTGTCCTGGACCTGGTGCGGGACAGTGTGGACCGCATCGGCAGGTGGGGGTTCCGCCTGCTCAAGCATGACTTTTCCACCTTTGATGTTTTCGGACGCTGGGGTTCGGAGATGCTGGAGGAGATGACCGGGGACGGATGGCACTTTGCCGACAGGACAAAGACCAGCGCGGAAATCATCCAGGATTTCTACCGGACCATCCTTGAGGCCGCCCGACCTTATGACATGCTGGTCCTGGGGTGCAACACCATCGGACACCTCGGTGCCGGCCTTATGCACATGAACCGCACAGGGGATGATACCAGCGGCCTGATGTGGGAGCGAACCCTGCGCTTCGGCGTCAACACCCTGGCCTTCCGGATGCCGCAGCACGGTGCCTTCTATGACACGGATGCGGACTGCATGGGCATCACGAAGGGCATTGACTGGAAGCTGAACCGGCAGTGGGGAAAACTCCTGAGCCTGAGCGGCACATCCATGTTTGTTTCTGTATCCCCGGATTCACTGCCGGAAGACCAGGAGAAAGAACTGCGGGCCCAGCTGCTGGACAACGCTGTCCGGCGGCCGGCGGCGGAACCTCTGGACTGGCAGGAAACCCAGCTTCCGGAGGAATGGCTTCTGGACGGAAGGAAAACGTCCTTCCATTGGTACCCGCCCGAGGGACTCCGGGTCGGATGCGCCAACGGTCCCGTCTGGGAAAAGGTCTGGCGCGAAGTGTCCGCCGTACTGGACACAAAGGAAGATGAAGCGAAATAAAAGCATCGGGGACTGGATTGCCGATATCATCATCTATGTGGCAATGATCGCAGTATCGTTGATCAGCGTGTACCCCATGCTGTTCACGCTGTTTGCCTCCTTCAGTGATGCAAAGGCGCTGCTGAACCGCACCGGCCTGCTGTTCGGGCCGCTGGAGCCCTACACGGTGGAAGGATACAAACTGGCCTTTTCCAATGTCAAGCTGAGCACAAGCATTATCAACACGATCATTTATGTGGTGTCCGGTACCGCCATCGGTACGCTGATCACTGCCATGGCAGCCTTCGTGCTCTCCAGGAAGACCTTCCTGCTGCGTGGCTTTGTCATGAAGATGATCATGGTGACCATGTTCTTCAGCGGCGG
>ONVN01000461.1 GCA_900321295.1 uncultured Eubacteriales bacterium | reverse complement strand
TGTCTTCATGCTGGACTCCATCCGTGATTCCATGGGCATCACCCTCAAATATCTTGGCTATCCCATCAACACGCGTGAATACGTTCAGCTCCGCGAAGCAACCGATCTGCTGATCTCCCAGAAGACCAGCGGTGTTGTCAAGGCTTACCAGGTGGATGAAACCAAGGACAAGAGGGTTGCCGGCGAAGCCGCACTTGCTGTTGTCTGGTCCGGTGATGCGCAGTATGCCATCGACCTCAATCCTGCTCTTGCCTATGCCGTTCCGAAGGAGGGCAGCAACATCTGGATTGATCCCATGGTCATTATCAAGAATGCCCGCAATCTGGAGAATGCAGAAAAGTTTGTGGACTTCCTCTGCCGTCCTGACATTGCCCAGCGCAACTGTGAAGAAATCCGCTATTCTTCCCCCAATGCTGCCGCTATCGAGCTGATGGGTGAAGAATACACCAGCAACACGGTCATGAATCCGGATGAAGTAACCGTTGCCAGCTGTGAATTCTTCACCGATATTCCCGAGAATTATCTGCCTGTTTATACCACACTGTGGAATGAGGTTAAAAACGCAAAATAAGTGAGGCTCTATGGACACATCCAGTCTTCAGGAACTCATGGACCGTCTCTCCCAGGATCTGACTCTTTCAGAAATTGCACCTCCCCTGCTTCTCGCCAATGCTCTGCAGTTCATTATGGATAATGAACCCGAGGAAGAGCAGAAGCAGCTGGTCAACTCCATCTGTGACCGGTACTGGACTCTGTGCGACTCCGAGATTGCCCAGGCTGCCCGTTTTGAACACGAGGCTGGCAGTGAAGGGCTGTCGGTATATACCGTTTATATCGATGCTTATGGTGCACTGGTCAGTGATGAGGAAGAATATGACGCTTCGATTTCCATTGCGGCATTTGTAGAACCGTCCGATACGATTCCCGCTGACTGCGCACATCAGTTTGCGCTGTCCGTTCATAAGCAGCGCGTCTCCTTTGCACAGCAGCTGGAAAATGAGATGGAGGAAATCCAGGAGCAGGAGCATAGAAAAAGGGTTCTGGAAGTCGACGAAAACAATCCGGACATCAAAGACTGACGTCCCTCATTTTCCGGACCCCGGTCAAGTAACGCATAACAGAAAAGATGCAGGAATGTTTCACACGCTTTCCTGCATCTTTTCTGTTATCACAGGCCGTATTCACCCGCAGAACGGGTTCCTGTGCTGACTCTTGCATATTTGCCAAATGCGCTTTATACTACGCTCAATCAATGCCTGCAGCATGCATGAGGTGCAGCAAACCTTCTCAGAATAATCCGTCTGTCCGCCATTCTCAGCCGAAAAAGGAGCGTTTTTCTATGAAGCACTTTTCACTTGGGACTACTGCCCTTCCGGTTCCCGCACTGGTTCTTGGCTGTATGCGGATGAATGAACTTGACGATGAGCAATCCGTTCAGTTGCTCGAGAAATGCTTAGACCTCGGTATCAACTATTTTGATCATGCCGATATCTATGGCCGAAAAGAGGAACTGTGCGAAGTCCGATTCGCCAGGGCCTTTGCAAGGACGGGAAAGCCACGTGACGCCATTATCCTGCAGTCAAAGCTTGGAATTGTTCCGGGACGAATGTATGATCAGTCCAAAGATTATATTCTGTCCGAAACGGAGGTGATTCTCCGCCGCCTGAATACTGATTATCTGGATGTGCTTCTTCTGCATCGTCCGGATGCACTGGTTGAACCTGAAGAAGTGGCAGAGGCCTTTGATATTCTGGAAAGGAGCGGAAAGGTCCGATATTTTGGCGTTTCCAATCACAAGCCCGCACAGGTCCGCCTGCTGAAAAAGGCAGTCCGCCAGCCGCTTGTTGTCAACCAGCTCCAACTCAGCCTCCCGTTTTCCTCCATGATTTCCAGCGGCATGGAAGTCAATATGGCAACAGAAGGTGCCGTTGACCGTGATGACAGTGTTCTGGACTACTGCAGGCTGAACGATATAACCATTCAGGCCTGGTCACCTTTCCAGGCAGGGGCCGGGAAAGGCCCATTCATTGATAACCCCGAATACCCCGAGCTCAACCAGGTGCTCCAGGAACTGGCAGATAAGTACAACAGTTCCAAAACAGGGATTGCCGCCGCATGGATATTCCGTCATCCGGCGCGATTCCAGCTCATCGCAGGAAGTATGCGGACCGCCCGCATTGAAGAAATTGCGAAGGCATCCGAAATTGTCCTCACCCGCGAAGAATGGTACAGGCTGTATCTTGCCGCAGGTCATATTCTTCCCTGATCTTCATCCCGAACCGAAGTGTTATCGGAACCGGACCCGTCCAATGAAAGGAGTTTGCATGATGAACGAAGCGATTCAGTGCCTTATGGAACGGCGCAGCTGCAGAAACTACAAGCCCGACATGATCCCTGAGGATGTTCTCCGTCAGATTCTGGAGGCCGGCACCTTTGCCGCGACTGGTATGGGCAGACAGTCACCCATTATGATTGCTGTGACTGACCCGAAGACCCGCGACCAGCTCTCCCGAATGAACGCCGCTGTCATGGGCTCTTCCGGCGACCCGTTTTATGGTGCGCCGGTTGTAATCGTCGTCCTTGCCAATCGTGACATCGGAACCTATCTTTATGATGGCAGCTTGGTCATGGGAAACCTAATGAATGCTGCCCATGCGCTTGGTGTCGGAAGCTGCTGGATCCACCGAGCAAAGGAAGAATTCGAATCCGAGGAAGGAAAAGCCCTTCTTGCCAGGCTGGGCATCACAGGAAACTATGAGGGGATCGGCCACTGCATTCTGGGATATGAAGCAGAGCCCTGCAAGCCCCCGCTTCCCAGAAAGGAAAATTACATTTATCACATCTGATCCTGTCCGTCCCGCACGGAATGCAAAGAAGCAGGCCTTTTCGCCTGCTTCTTTGCATTACAGAATATCCCTCCCGATCACTTCAAGCTGACGAAGCGAGGGGAATGGTGAAGGATCGTCTGCTTTCCTGAGATTTTCCATACGAATCCAGGAAATCGTCTTGTCGACTGGAATATCCTGGAACGTATCCGTCTTTTCCAGGTGCATATGCTCTTTTGATCCATCACTGAACACGAGATCGCAGCTCTCCCACCAGCTGTCATGCGGAAAGTCCGCCCTGAGGAGCACACGAACTCTGGATGCCCTGACAGGACGGCCGAAATCAATGGTCAGTGCTGCATCCTGCTTCGTTCCGATTCCCCAGCTGCCATATGGCCAACTCCCGTGACTGTGATTGACAGAAAGGCCGTCGATCACATTGCGTGCTGCGAAATCCGCCTCTCCCCGAGTTTCTACATTAGCCGTGGCATGCGGATAAAAATCGGTGTTTCCCCGAAGATCATGCGGATTCGATGAAATGGCACGTTCCGCCATTCTTTCCTCTTTTTCCATTTCCCGCACCCGGATGATATGTCTTTCACCTTCAAAGGCAAACGGAGGATATGCCGTGCGCTCGCTCCCGAAAGGAATCCGATAGGTAAAGCAGCCCGAAGGCGTATAAATCTCCCCCTGGGTGAGGCACTGATCCATCTGTACCATCAGATGGTCTGCTCCGCTTACTTCAAAACAATCACCGGGGAGATAGGCACGTTCAATCGCCATCTGTGCACTGTGCGCAGCCTCACAGGAGGCAATTTCCTGTCCTTCCCCATTCTTCAGAACAATCAAAAGACTCATGCATTTTCTCCTCCATCAGGGAATATACAGCTGATCGACGGCAATTACCGTACCCGATTTGGACAGTGTGTATTCAAGCTGCCATCTGTGGGAATCCGCCGTGATCGCAGTGTACCGGATGGTCTTGGTACCGTCTTTGTTTACGTAGACCATCCCTTTTCCGGAGTCATTTTCGTACAGTCCCCGGTTCCCGGAAGGGCTTTCGACCTGCCCCATGTCACGGAATTTCCCAACAACATCATTTTCCGAGTTTCCAACCCCGGTTCCTCTGGGTGCCTTGAACTGTCCGGTGGTGAAATACAGTTCTCCCAGAAGCTGCCTTCCGGACTGCCGGTAAAAGATCGCATACCCCCAGGAATAGATTCTCTTCTGACACTCCCCATCAATGCCGCCCATATTGACAATTTCCATTTCGTCCGCATCACCGTATTTGGAACGAAAATCATCCCAGGTTGTCATGGTCAGATGCATGTCAGACCCAATGTCTTCCGTGGAATACGACGACAGCGGATAGGGTTTGGCCAGGATCTTGTATCGGATGGAGAGTGTGTTGCTCGCCTTCCCATACCGGTTGACAGCAACCGCATGAAGATCACAATAGTTGCCGGGCAGCCAAATCGGCTCGCCTGTATAGATCGGGCTGTCTGCGTCCGGAAGAGAGCCGTCAATCGTATAATAGATGGTGATATCGTCATCTTCCATATTATCCAGACCAGGCCATAGACGCACACGCTGCCTCTGCTTGTACGTATTTGGTGCAAGACTCGCTCTTGGCGTCTGAGGGCTTGGCATGATAATGCGGTAAACCGCACTCAGCTCGTCCGAAACAAGCTGTCCATTAACCGCCACAGCTCGCATGGACCAGATGCCCTCATCCAGGAAAATCTGTTCCGTATAAAGCGTGCCTTCCTCCGGGAGAACCGCATCAGGATTAAAGGTGTAGTAGATCGGGTATTCCTCCGCAGAAGTCAGTGTAACGTACTTTTTCTCTTCATACAGACCTGCATACACTGTGGTTTCCGGTGCTTTGGGCAGCAATTCATTGCGCTGTGTACGGAATGTTGTCTGACCCGTGTGCTGATAGGCAGTCTGCATGAGTTTTGCAGCTTCCGCAAGCCTTCCCGAAGCAATAAGAATGCGAATTTCATGTGTGTAGGCATCAGCAGCGGTCGGAACAACATTCGTGTAAAGGTCAACATAAATCGTTTCTGCATCAGCCGTCCTGCCTGATGCTTCATAGCATGAAGCCAGCATCAGGAGGCCTGAAACATTAACGTTGATCTCTGCACTTTCCTCGGCAGCCGCTTCGTCTGTTCCCTTAGCCCTTTCAAATGCCTCAATCGCGCCAACGATATCGCCGATATCCATCTTTTCTTCGCCGATTTCCCAGTACGCAGAGGAGGCAGCATCCCTTCCAAGGCGGGCAAGGATTTTCTGTCCCGTATCAGTGGTTCTCAGGAAAATCAGCACGCCCAGGGCCATCAGGAGAAGCAGGGCGACTATCAGCAATGTCATCTTCGCCCAGTTGATCGGATGCTGTTTCAGGCGCTTCCGTTCTGCTCGGCTGGAAGGTCTGGGATCAAGATGCGGAATTTCACGGGTTCCGGTCTCACCATACACTAAAGATCGATGTACCCGGTCCATGCCATAGACATCGTCCTCTTTCAGTGGTTCCCCCTGCGCGTCATATACATCCTGCGCAGCATACACCGGAATCTGACCCGCCGTTGAAGCTCTTGCTGCGGGATCCACCCAGGTTCTTCCTGTTCCCTGTCGTTCATACGTGACAGGAGTCTTTTTCCCATCCGGCTGGTCATTTCCAACATAACCAAGCAGGGCCGCTTCTCTGGCCCGCTTTCCCTGGCGGATTGCCATCACACCTTCTTCATGGGTTTCACGCCTTGGAAGAAGTTTCCCACATTTCGGGCATACGATCTCATCCTCCCCGGCATACGCCGCACAAAACGGACAAAGCATCCTGTCACCTCCTGTCTGATGGATTCATGGCACGTCTGGCTTATTGCATTCCACTGAGCGCTTCATACATGGGATCCCCTTCAAAGCTGCGTTCAGGAGCTGTCCCACCAAGGCGCTCAATAGCATTTCGGACTTCCAGGTAATCAATATAATTGAGGTCCGGATCGTTGGCAGCTGCCATCAGATCCTTCATGGCCCGGTCGTCCCCAAGCTTGCCGAGATAACCTGCAAACAGAGCCCTGCGGTCCGGATTGTTGCGGAACAGTCTCTGAGCAAGCTGGAAGACCTGTTCATTGCCAGGATAATTGGAAAGAATATCCAGGAGGGCCTCCTGCCCTGCCTCATTTGCGCGGGGAAGTGCTTCCAGAATCGGCTGAAGGACCGATTTTCCCATGTCTGCAAGGGACTCAAGTGCGTTATCCGCAAGTTCATCCTCTTTTTCACGGTTCATCTGCCACTGAATATAAAGCATTTTGGGCTGTGTGCTTTCCATCGTTCTCAGGACACCAATCGCGGTCATCTTCAGCGCATTGCTCATTTCCTCATCTTTGAGAATCGCGATCAGACGTTTTTCACAGGGCTTGCCGACATTCTCAATCTGCTCCAGGAGAAGGTCGGGAATCGCAACTCCCTTCTGATCATAGGCAATCATCCAGTCCACGAGGTCCTTT
>ONVN01000376.1 GCA_900321295.1 uncultured Eubacteriales bacterium | reverse complement strand
TTCATGGTAGTTACAGTATACAGCAAAAAACGGAGAAGTTCGAGAGAACAACTCCGCTTTTTTGTTGGGGCTTAATGCAACAGCCCCATTTTTGAGATGGATCAGTTTTCGGCAGTGAGATGGAACTGGACAGCCGGATAATCGCCCATGGGGCTGACAAAAGGAAGGCCGCCGTGCATGAGTGCCGCTCCGGTGCAGGTCTTCTCTGTTCCTTCCAGGCGGTAGACTTTCTTAGGAGCCAGTCCGCAGAGCCGGACGAAGGGATAGGGACCGTTTGCCCGGACATGTGTGATGACAATGCTGACCAGAGCTTCCTTCCGGTCCCCGGAAACGAACATCCAGGCACTCAGGTCCGGACTGTCTTCCAGTTCCGTCAGCCGGTAGTAATCGCCGCAGGCGATGAGGTCTGCATACCGGTGATAATCGGAAATCTGCTTCCGGATTTCTTCTTTGTCCGTTTCTGACAGGAGTCCTGGGTTCAGCTCATAGCCGAAGGTTCCCGACTGGGCGACCACACCGCGGGTGCGGAGGGGTGTGACACGGCCTGTCTGATGATTGGGAGCAGCGGAGACATGGGCACCCATGGTGCTGACGGGATAGCCATAGGAGGTGCCGCGCTGGATTTCCAGGCGTTCCACGGCATCTGAGTCATCCGAGCACCAGATCTGCGGACAGTAGAACAGCATGCCTGCGTCGAAGCGTCCGCCTCCGCCGGAGCAGCCCTCAATGAGCAGGGAGGGATAGCGCTCCAGGAGCCGGCTGAGCAGCCGATAGGTGCCCAGCATAAAGCGGTGGGCTGTTTCACCCTGCTGCGCAGCAGGCAGGCCATGGGAGTAGCAGTTGGCGATGGACCGGTTGAAATCCCATTTCACGTATTCAATGACAGCATTGTCCAGCACATGGCACATGGAGGCATAGAGGTAATCCACCACATCCTGCCTTGACATGTCCAGGACCAACTGATTCCTTGCCATGGTGGGACTCCGGTCCGGATCACACAGAGCCCAGTCAGGATGTGCACGATAGAGGTCCGAGTCCTCGCTGATCATTTCGGGCTCGAACCACAGGCCGAACTGCAGGCCAATGGCATGGATGCAGTCCGAGAGTTCCTTCATGGAGCATCCGAGCTTCTTTTCATTCACGTACCAGTCGCCCAGACCGGAGTTGTCGTCATCCCGTTTACCGAACCAGCCGTCGTCGAGAACGAGCATTTCCACGCCCAGTTCCTTTGCCGAACGAGCGAACTGCAGGATCTTTTCAGCGTTGAAGTCAAAATAGGCCGCTTCCCAGCTGTTGATGAGAATGGGACGTCCGGCGGTCCGGTGCTGCGGTGCGAGGACGTTTTCGCGGATCATCCGGTGGAACTGCCGGCTCAGACCATTCAGGCCATCCGGACTGTAGGAAAGCATGACTTCCGGGGTATCAAAGGCCTCACCGGGCCGGAGAAGCCAGGAAAAACCGTCCGGATGAATACCGGTGACCACACGGGTACTGCCGGTCTGGCTGACCTCGATTTCTTCGAGGTGATTGCCGGAATACATCAGCATAAAGCCATAACAGTCCCCGTTCTGCTCGGTGGCATGGGGATCGCACAGTACGATAAACGGATTGTGCTGGTGGCTGGACATGCCGCGGACAGAGCCGCAGGAGAAAATGCCGTGCTGGAGATGCATCCGCTCCGGAAGGCGTTCCATGCAGTGCCTGCCATGGAAATGCAGGACATCATAGCTGCCGCAGAGGAAGTCCAAAGAGGCAGAGGCGGCCTTTTCCAGCGTGAGCAGACCGGAACCGGTATTCCTGAGACGGACGGACCGTGTAATCATGTCTTTCTGAGGGAACACATGATAGAGAAGATCAGCTTCCAAGCCGATGACCTCATCCCGGAGCGTGACGGTGAGCGTTTCGGTATCCCCGTCGGTCCGTGCGAAGGGCAGACCTGGAATGCTCATGCGGCCCTGGGAAATCGCATGACAGACGTAACGGAGATCCACACTCCGGCTCCCGTTTTCACTCAGAACCCGCAGGGCAGGTGCACGGTAGTCGCCCACGCCGGCGCAGGGATATTCCTGGGGCAGGGTGTCCGTGGAGAAGCCGCGGTTCAGGCGCTGCTCATACGGATTTCCGGAGAAGCCGCGGTCTGTACAGTGAATCCGGTAGCTCATATCGGTATCCGTCTTCAGGCCATAGTACAGGTGCAGCAGGAAGCCGCCCTCAGCAAGTTTCATCTGGTAGAGATGATGGGCTGTAGTCAGGGAAAAGACCTGGTTTTCCGCACAAAACGCGATGCTCATGACTCTGACGACCTCCTGAATTCAGTGGGACTGATTCCGAAACGTTTTTTGAAGATTTTGGAGAAACTCAGCTGATCCTCATATCCGACTTCCCTGGCGACCAGGTTGATGGCGATACTGCTCTGGCGGAGCAGTTCCTTCGCCCTGTCCATCCGCACCTGGAGAAGATATTCCTGGGGTGACATCAGCATGTGGTCCTTGAAGATCTCTGTGAGGTAGGTCCTGTTGATGCCGATGTATTCCGCCACATCGCTGATGCGGGCCCTCTGGTAGTTGCTCTGAATGAAGCGGACGGCATACGCAACATAGTCATCCACGGTCAGGTCGTTTCTTCTGGACGTGCCGGCATTCGTTTTTTCCCATGACTCAACGGCCAGCGACAGGAACTGAAGGGCCAGGCCGGCGCGTGCCACTTTATCGGAAAAGCTCATATGCTGACGTTTCAGAATTTCCGAAACGACTGCCATGAATCCAGTGATATCAACCATGCTGGTGAGCACATAGACACCGTCTGTAAACCCGGCCATCTCCAGATACTGTTTTGCCTTGGAGCCGCCGTAGGTGACCCACACATAGTGCCAGGGGTCGTCCGTATCGGCCTGGTAATAGACTTCCTCCATGTCCTTGAGCAGGAACATCTGTCCGGAATGAACCTCCAGACACTGACCTCCGACATAGTAACGGCCTTTTCCTGAGAGCACCACATGCAGATGATAGCCGGGCCTGGCGCAGCGGGGGTAACCGTAGTCGGACAGGCAGTTCTGGGTGCCGCACGAACGCATGAACAGTTCCATGTTCTGATCCTGCTGATACTCGACAACGTGATAATTGGTGGTTTTGTTGACCATCGGCAGTTCCATATCCGGTCCTCCTCTGAAACAGAGCAAATGAAAGGCGAGGTACGACACCAGGGGCGTACCCCGCCTTTATGAACCGTGTCCGCACAGCGGGAAAGAATTATGCCTGGGGCGGAGACGGCAGCGGGAAAACCCTGTGTCTGAATTCCATATTGCCACAGGGTCCGGTTTTTCCAAACCCCGAATTAGCCTTTGACAGCACCGAGCATGATGCCCTTTACGAAGTACTTCTGGATGAAGGGATAAACCATGATGATCGGGATAGTGGCCACCATGGTAGCCGCCATGCGGATACTATCGGGGGTGACGGTGGCTGCACTGGTCTTGCCGGCGGCCATCTGCTGGGAGGTGGAAGCACCGGTCTGATACTGATTCAGGATTTCGACCAGAATGGACTGCATGGGCTTCAGATCCTGGGAAGAGGTATACAGATAGGCATCAAACCAGCTGTTCCACTGGGTGATGGCGACGAAGAGGGCAACGGTCATCAGGATCGGCTTGGCCAGAGGCAGGATGATCTTGAAGAAGATAACCAGATCGTTGCCGCCGTCGATCCGCACGGCTTCAAACAGGGAAGAGGGCATGGATTCAATGTAGGACCGGATCAGGATCATGTTGTAAACGCTCATGACATTGGGAAGAATGAAGACCCAGAAATTGTCCAGAAGGCCCAGGTTCTTCAGAACCATGTAGTAGGGTACCTGGCCGCCGCCGAAGTACATGGTGAACACGAACAGCAGGCTCCAGAACTTATGCCCGACAAGGTCCCTGCGGGCAAGGGGATAAGCCAGCATCGACGTGCACATAACGGCCAGCGGGGTGCCGATCAGGGTACGGGCTAGGGTGACGAGGATGGAATGCTGGAACGTGGGGCGTCCGAGAATCTCCTGATAGCTGTAGGTGGAGAAGACGCGGGGCCAGAAATAGATGCCGCCGCGGACCGCGTCCGTAGCATCGTTGATGGAGACCACGAAGATGTTCCAGAAGGGGTAGATCGTGATGATGGTGACCAGAGCGAGGAAAAGGACTTTGAAAATATCCAGCAAAAGGTCGCCGACGCCGCGGTGTTCCTTGATTTTGTTGGAAACCGTGTTCTTTGTGATAGCAGTCATTGTCTCTCCTCCTCTCAAAACAGTGCCGAGTCGTTCAGCTTGGCGGTGATCTTGTTGGCGCTCATCACCAGGATGAAGGACACAATGGACTTGAACAGACCGACAGCGGTGCCGTAGGAGTACATGCCCTTGGCAAGACCATAGCGATAGGCATAGGTATCCAGAACGTCGGAGTAGTTCAGGATGGCATTGTTGCCCATGAGGAGCTGCTGTTCAAAGCCGGTGGAAAGGATGCCGCCGATCGCCAGGATCAGCAGGATGGAGATGGTCGGGCGGATCGTGGGCAGGGTGATATGCCAGATGCGCTTGACACGGCTGGCACCGTCGATGGAGGCTGCCTCATAGAGCTGCTCGTCAATGCCGGAGATGGCGGAGAGATAAATGATGGCGTTGTAACCCATGCCCTTCCAGGTATTGGCGATGGCGATGATCCACCAGAAGTAGGGTCCGTGCTGGAAGAACAGGATCCGCTCCTTGACCAGCCCCAGGGAGATCAGTATATCGTTGATCAGGCCGCCGCCGGAGAGGAAGGTCAGGAAGATGTTGGCCGCGATAACCCAGGAAATGAAGTAGGGCAGATAGGA
>ONVN01000069.1 GCA_900321295.1 uncultured Eubacteriales bacterium | reverse complement strand
GTTTGTCTGCTCAGCAGACCTTCCATGTGCTGTATGGGGCACACCCCGCAGATTCCTCATCTGCTTCCTCGGGGAGGGAAATTCAGTCAGCCATCCTTGCCTCGCACCTTCCGGCAAGTCTCTGAAGAAAGCGTGGACAGAACCGTTCCCGTCAAAGGAAATATCAGCGGAAATTATACCCTCAAATCCGGGCCTTTGCAAGCAGAATTTTCAGCCTGTGTATAAATCAGCATCCGATACGGGAATCGCCGGAAAAGGAAAAGAAAAGCAGCCGGCCGATCGGGGCCGACTGCTTTGCAGCGGATGGAGGTTACTTTTTCTTGGTGCCCAGAATACCGGAAATTCCGCCAAGAATACCGCGTGTAATCTGACGTGTAACTTCACGTGTTGCAGTAGAAATGGCAGTATTCTGAATGCGGCCGATCAGTGAATCGTTCTTGCGGGCTCTTTCTGCTCTTTCTTCACGCAGCTCTTCCGCCCTCTTGCGGCGTTCTTCCGCAATCCTGTCCTTCTCAGCTTTTTCAGCAGCCTTGCGCTCTTTTTCAGCTTCCTTCGCTGCTGCAGCAGCAGCTTTTGGATTGACAGCAGCGGCGTTCTCAGGCTGGACAGGGACCAGTTTTCCGGTCGCGGGATCCCGCACCATCCTGACCATTTTCTGGACATACTGACCGCTGGCGGAATCATAGATCAGCACGGGCATTTCTGTGCCTTCAGTGACAGCAGCTGCTGTCGGTTCCTGCACCTGCAGAACCGGTGCCTGTGCTGGCGCGGGAGACGTGTTGACAAAGGGTTTCACTTCCAGAGCAGGGATTTCCTGCTTGACATATCCGCCTGTTTTTGGATCATAAATCATGAATCCATGTGGTGCACTGGGGGCTGGAGCGGAAACCGGTGCGGCAGTTTCCTGAACCGGAAGAACAGGATCAGGAGCATAAACCAGGCTTTCTGTTTCATCGGAAACGGGAGAGGCTGCATCCGGATTGTATACGAGGCTTGGCATATCCGAAAGTTCGCCGGGTATGAAGGATTCCATATCACTTTCCAGCATTTCATAAGCGCTTACGCGGTCCAGGACCTGTTCGTAAATGCCATAGTAAGGACTGGTTTCGATACATGTCTGGCGGACACCTTCGTCAACTGCACCAATATAGGACTGGGGAGGAAGGATCTTGGCACGTTCAACGATCGCAGGTGCACCTTTGCTGTCAAGAAGGGAAATGAGTGCTTCGCCGGTCTGAAGTGCTTGAATTGCTGCTTCGGTGTCAAAAGAAGGATTGGCACGGAACGTCTGGGCAGCAACCTTGACGGCTTTCTGGTCCAGAGGCGTATAGGCTCTGAGTGCATGCTGAATGCGGTTGCCCAGCTGACCGAGTACCGTCATGGGAATATCGGAAGGAGACTGTGAGATAAAGAAGATGCCTACACCCTTCGAACGGATCAGGCGGACCACCTGCTCCACTTTTTCGAGAAGAGATTTCGTGCAGTTATTGAAGAGAAGATGGGCCTCGTCAAAGAAGAAGACCATGCGGGGCTTGGCAAGATCACCGGCCTCGGGGAGGCGCTCATAGAGCTCAGAAAGAAGCCAGAGCAGGAAAGTGGAATACATGGTCGGATTACGGAAAAGGCGGTCAGCCGCAAGAATGTTGACATTGCCGCGTCCATCTTCGTCAACACCCATCCAGTCATCCATATTCAGTGCAGGTTCCCCAAAGAAACGGTCGCCGCCCTGATCTTCCAGGACTGCCACAGCACGCTGAATTGCACCGATCGAAGCCGTAGATACATTGCCGTATTCGAGGGTATAATCCTTTGCATGTTCGCCGACATATTTGAGCATAGCTTTCAGGTCTTTGATATCCAGGAGCAGCATGTTTTCATGATCCGCAATGCGGAAGACGATATTGAGAACACCACTCTGGGTATCATTGAGACCGAGCATTCTTCCAAGCAGCACCGGGCCCATCTGAGATACCGTGGCACGGACAGGATGGCCCTGTTCACCGTAGACATCCCAGAAGATGGCAGGGAAGGAACGGAACTGGAAGCTGGGAACACCGCACTGGGCAAGGCGGTCGGAAATCTTTGGAGTGTTTTCACCCATCTTGACCATTCCGCTCAGATCGCCCTTGACGTCAGCAAGGAAAACGGGCACACCCATGGATGAAAAGCCTTCAGCAAGGACCTGCAGCGTCACGGTTTTTCCTGTGCCGGTAGCTCCTGTGATCAGGCCATGGCGGTTTGCCATCTCAGGCAGAAGACAAACAGCTTTGCTGCTGCTTCCGAGCCAGATGGTATTCTCATACAGCATATATGTATCCTCCTTTTTTGCTTTGCGAACTATCTGTATTCTACACATAAAGGGGGAATCCGTCAATGAAATTAGGGATTAAATGGGATATTCAGAGGATGAACTTGCAAAAAAATCAGAACGTGGAAGCGATTTCGTCATGAATCTGCAGATTCAACGAACGTCCATGCTCTGACCGAAGTAAAGGAACCGGATGTTTTCATGAAAAAAGCGGGTAGAATGTGTTTTCTGATTCCTTTCTGCATTCATGCGAAGCGGCGAAAAGGTCAGCGAGAAGGCACCTTTTCTTTCCTGAAAACAGATTCTTTCACTTTGTCGGTGAACTGGGCAATCAGACAGGTACAGCAGAGTGTTGGGAAGAAACCGAGATGCGGAACCATATCCAGAAGCCCGGTCTCATAGAAAAGGATCATGGGGAATCGCTGAAACAGATAGATAACCAGAGCGTGCTGTCCCATAAAGCGGAGAACCCTGCTTCCGGGTGTGTACAACAAAGCACAGCTCAGGATCAGACAGCAGGAAG
Organism: uncultured Eubacteriales bacterium; assembly: GCA_900321295.1. Lineage (GTDB taxonomy): Bacteria > Bacillota > Clostridia > Christensenellales > Aristaeellaceae > UBA2943. Next base: position 1,100 of record ONVN01000069.1, on the reverse strand, counting down.
CCGTCATATACAGTTCATGAAGAAAAAACGACTGCGTCTGATAACAGTAGAAGTAAGCGACAGCCGTGACGGTCAGCGCAAGCATGGCTGTCCGTGAAAGAAGGCCGTGGGACAACTTGGCGGGCAGGTGAAGCTGAAGGATGGCACAAAGGATGCCAAAGGGAAAAAGCAGAACCGTATCATACCAGTATTCCTCAAACCCGAGGTGCATAAGGACGGCGATATAGCCTGCGCATGAAAGACCATGCAAGAGAAGGAGTGCAAGCAGTGATGGGGTCGAAGGGCGAAGGGCATAGGGGATGCTGCTGGCAAGGAAGAAAAGATAACAAAGGATCATGGCAAAAATGAACCAGGGAGAGTTGCCAAGATTGACGACTGGAACAAAGGCCAGGAGCAGTGTGGAGAGATCATAGGCTCTCCCGCGCAGATACTGTACAGGAATCATCAGGAGAACGGAGACAGCACCTATGAACCAGAGCAGAGCGGCTTTTTTCAGGATACGCAGAAGATACTGTTTTCCATGCGCTGCCAGCTGCAGGGTCATACCATAGCCTGCCACAAAAAAGAAAAGGACGACAACGGTCTGTCCCATGCCGGTCCGGATCAGCAGATAGACATCATCTTCAGGGACTGTCGGAATATAGCCGGTATAATGGGAGAGCAGGATCAGAAGCACACAGAACCCTTTCCATGGAAGCATCCGCTCGTAGGAGAGAGCACTTGAAGCGCTTCTGCTGGAAGAATCCGGTGACACAAACAGGAGCATCAGGACGAAAAGAAACAGAATGGTCAAGAAAATCCCTCCAGATGGATTGACAGATGGGGAAAAAGTTCTATGATCATGGAACAAATCACAGGGAGGCGGCAACATGCGGAAACTGGAAGACGTACTGAATGACCAGGTATTGATGCAGGAAATTGAGACAGCAGTGCGTCATGCAGGGCACAATATGACCAGTGTTCATGTTCAGGAACGTGAGATTGAGAAAAAGGAAGGACGTTCCAATTTTGTCACCAGGTATGACAAGATGAACCAGGAATATCTGCGGAACCGATTCAGCGAACTGCTTCCGGAAGCCGCATTTGTCGGAGAAGAAGAC
>ONVN01000013.1 GCA_900321295.1 uncultured Eubacteriales bacterium | reverse complement strand
GGGAATGCTGAACGGCAGCGCGGTGGAGCGGGTCACGTTCAGCACGGGAACGACCACCATCCTGCAGGTGTGCACCAATGACACAGCACTGAATCAGGTTATCCTTCCGGCGGGAGTCACCGTGATCGGCGACTCAGCATTCTATGGCTGCTCCGCCCTGACCAATGTGATCCTGCCGTACGGAATCCAGGAAATTGGCGAAAGAGCGTTTACAGGCTCCGGACTGCTTCCCCAGCTGTATCTGTCACGGGAAAGCGTCGTTGTACAGGTTGGGGAAAGCGTTTCCATGAAGGCTTATCGGCTTCCGGAGAGCACCAGGATCGCGCAGAACGAATGGGAAGTCAGCCGTGATGGGCTGCTGACTCTGGAGAACAGTGTGCTGACGGCTGTGGAACCAGGCGGTGCTTTCCTGACGATCCGGTCTTCCGAACTCAGCGCCACGGTGCCGGTGATTGTGAAGTCCGCGGCGTCATTCGAACTGCCGGCCGCCCTGACGGTTATTGAGGCGGAGGCCTTCGAAGGCGTTCCGGTTGTGCAGCTCCGCATACCCGGTCAAACGGTTCGCATCGGGGCAAACGCCTTCTGCGGTTCATCCCTGAAGGTTGTTATGATGCCGGACAGTGTCACGGAGATTGGTGAAAATGCCTTTGCAGAATGCGAAGGGCTTGGCTTTATCTGCGAGTCTGACAATGCGGCTGCTGCGTGGGCAGCGGCGCATCAGATTCCCTGCGCGATTGGAGAATAACGGCAGGAAAGAATGGAAACATGAGAAAAACGGTCTTTCAGAAGGAACATTTGGAGTGAGTGGTGCGCTTTGAGAGATACTGTTTGTGGAGGGAAAACAACCCTGATCTGAGGAACCTGCTTTTCAGCACCTTGTCGTTCATGGCAAGGTGCTTTTGTAATCCTGTGGATGATCGGAGCCGGTCGGGCCTCCGTCTCCGGCTTACGGCAGGTGATGTTGCTCTGTCTGTATACAGCGCTGATCCGACATGCAGACAGGTTGAGGAGAGTCTGCGAAATACAGATGATCCCGTCTGTCTGAATCTTTTTCTTTCCTCTCGAGCGGAAACTTTTTTCATGTTCATACGTCCTATAGAGTGAAGGCAGAGGATTCTGAGTGAGCAGAGATGCACAGTCTGCCGGATCCGGAGTACCGGACAGGGTACCTCCGGAAAACATTCAAAAGAATCAGGGAGGAATACCGATGAAAAAACTGACAGCTCTTTTCCTCACGGTCATCATGACATTCGTCTGCTTTGCTGCGCTTGCCGAAGGCACCATCTCCGTCAGTGGGACAGGAGAAACACGGGTCAGTGCGGATGCCGCAGTGATTTCCCTCGGCGTGAGTGCAAGGGACCGGGAGGTCCTGAAAGCGCAGCAGCAGGTCAACCAGAACATTGCTGCCATCCGGAAGGCTCTGCTGGAAGAGAAAATTCCAGAAGAGAACATCCATACGGAATTTATCAACATCTACGCCACTTACGATTATTCCAATGATCTGGAACAGCTTGCTGCCTATCATGCGGGCTCGACTCTGGCGATCCGGGTGAACGACATGGAGAAGGTGGGCAAGATCATTGATGTATGCTTTGCGGCCGGGGCCAATACCCTGAACGGGATTTCCTTCTCCGCCACGGACACAGAGGAAGCAAAAGCAGCCGCTCTGAGAAAGGCCGTGGAGGATGCACGGAAGAAGGCGGAAATTCTGGCTGAGGCATCCGGCCAGAAGATTACCGGCATTCAGAGCATATCCGAGGGCGGCGTCTACAGCTTTGAAAACAATATCGGCAATGTCTATGCAAGAGGAACAGCCATGATGGAGGAGGCGGATGCCGGAACCGTTGTCCAGTCGGCTAAGCTGGTGGTCAGCGCTTCGGTGAGCATCACGTTTACGGTGGAGTAACGGAACGGCCGAATGACGCAAAAAGCCGCCCTGCTTCCTAAGGCAGCAAGCCTTGTGAGGCAGGGCGGATCTTTTCCCAGGGTGTCATGGCAAAAAAAGCCAGTCGGGCACTGGAAATGATACCGGAGAATATGATATGATCTGTCCATGATACAGGCTGAATGAAAATGCGCTTTTTTGTCCGGCAAATACGGAAGCCGAGGAGAAGAAAATGCTCAGAAAAATGTTTGGCGGGATCCGAATGACGTGGCGCACGCTGATCCTCTTTGCCATACTCTCAGGAATCGTTACAGGGCTCATTGCCCTGCTGGTGCCGGATGGAAACTCGCTCAGGCAGATTGCGGTTACCTTTGAAGCCTGGATTGTTCTTGCTATTCTTGTGGTTGTAAACTGCGAAAAGCCCATGGAGGCTGCATGCAAGACCTTCGTGTATTTCCTGATTTCCCAGCCTCTGGTCTATCTGGTCCAGGTGCCGTTCAACAGCATGGGATTCGGCCTGTTCCAGTACTATTATCCCTATTGGTTCTACTGGACGCTGGCGACATTTCCCGGAGCGTTCCTTGCCTGGCATATCCGAAGAGATGACGGTATTGCAGCGGTGATTCTGTCCGTCGCTCTAGCCATGCTCATTCTTCTTGGAACCGGATATCTGCGGGACCTGATCCGGCAGCCTCCGAAGTTCCTTTTGTCCACGCTTTTCTGCTACGGATCCGTGCCGCTGCTGATTCTCTGCATTCTCCACAAACGGAATCCGCGGCTGATTGCGTCCGGCATTGCGGTGCTGGCGCTGGCCGTATGCCTGTTCCTTCAGTTCCGGGCAGGGAGCGATGCGAATGCGTATGGCACCAGCTTCGGGCTGGACAGCACCGTCTATCCGGTCACTTCCGAGTGGAAAGTGCGTCTGGCAGATCCGGAAAACGGAACGGCTTCCCTGTTTGTCGGGGATGATGTGGTGGGCAGCTCGGTTACGGTGAGCATTCAGGATCCGAAGCGTTCGGCGGATGTCATTCTTACGGACCCGGAAGGAAACGATCATCTTTTCCCGGCGGAAGTGATCCGGGACGGAAACGGGAACCCCACGTTCCTGTACGGCCAGGATTGACAGGGCCGGGAACCGGAACGTATCAAGAAATGGAATCCCAGAGGGATTCCCGTGAAACGCCGTGACGGACTGCACCTGCAGCGGATTCCGGAACGGCTCACGTATAATTATGCACCAGAAAATCAATGATGGATATGGAGGTTATGAACATGAAAAAGATTCTGGCTATGGTTCTTGTCCTGGCGATGATGTGCACGGCCTGCTGTGCGCTGGCAGAGGGAACGGACACGCTGCCCTTCAAGACGCTCGGAGAGGCCATCGATGCGGCAGGAGAAGCTGCCGTGACCGGTGGAGACGAAGATCACTGGGCGGTGGCAATGGAAAAGGACGGAAAATACATCCGTCTGATTGCCAACGAGGATGACACATCACGTGAACTGCAGGCGGCAATCGTCGAAGCGGATGATTTTGAGGCGGCTTTTGAAAAACTCAGCGAATATATTCGTACGATGCCGATTGTCTCAGTCGAGGAGTTTACCGTGGCCCCGCTGGATCCTGCGGAAATCGAGGGATGTGTCGGAAAGACGATTCTGGAACTGGAAGATGCAGGCTTTGAGCAGTCCGAATCCGGTGTGCTGGGAGACGGAACCGTTCAATTCATTCTGGCCAACGGTGTGTATGCCTATGCATTCGTGGTGGACACGGATGAGGCGGGATACGAAGATCGTATGGAAACCGGCGAATACGGCGACCTGGTTGTGAAAAGTGCATCATTCTACGGTCTCTCCGAAAACGCAGCGTTCCTCAATTATCATGCAGACGGAACCGTGGAAGAGATGCCAGATCCCTTTGTCGAGTATACGGCGATGATGGATGCCATCCGGAATGCCGCGGAAGCTGTTGCGAATGGGACACAGACGGAAAGCGAAGCCATCGAATCCCTGAAGGAACAGTTCGCAGAGGAAGCGGATGTGATGGAAATCCTGTACACGATGTACAGCATGGCGGGCGAGGACGCTCTGGATTTCGTGAATCCTGATGGCGATGAGTACGAAGAGGACTTCGGATTCTATTCGGATGAGGCGCCCGAAGTGAAGCCTTTCATCAGCACCTGGGTTGCCGAAAACGGTGAATGGCGCATTGAAGTCTATGATGAAGACGGCGGCATGCGGCTGATGGTGGTTCACCGCCTGGGCGACAACAAGGAAGATATCTGGGAGTACGCTGCCAATCTCAGTCCGGACAAGACGGAGCTCACGGCTGTTCCCTTCGGTCTTCACTATCGTCAGGATACCGTCACGGGTGAATGGGATGAAGAGTATTACGAAGACGGTGATGCGACCTTCTCGTTCAGCACCGATGGAAAACTCCTCTGGAAAGACGTGAAGGAAGATGCCGGCAAGGGCCTCGAGTTCGAAAAGATCGGCAACTTCTATGGCGGACGCTGGATGAAGGACGACATTGAGGTGGAATTCTACGACTGGTATGACGGAGAATACGATATCCGCATGTTCAAGCGCGGAGAAAACAATGAGATTCTTGCGGATGCCATCGTGAAGGGCCCCTATGATGCCGCTGCGGACACCATCACGGCCACAGGCTACTTCGACCCCGATCAGGAGTTCACAGTGACCTTCTCCTATGATGATTTCAACAATGTGGTCTGGACAGAAAACGGAGAAAGCACCACGATGGAATATAGCCTCATGATCGACTGAGGAAGACAATGACCGATACCGGACCGTTAATGATCCATGAAGTCCGGAAAAACGAAAACCATGCATACCCTGCTGTCGGCGGTTCCCAGGGAACGCCGGCAGCTTTTTTCCGTGTGGAAAGAGAAGAGTTGACTTACCCATTTACCTTGCGGTAAAATAGGTATATTCAGAGAGGGGGACAGAAGGATATGATCTCGACAAGAGGACGATATGCATTACGGGTGATGATTGATCTGGCAGAACACCGTGAAGAGGAATATGTTCCCCTGAAGGATGTGGCAGAGCGGCAGGAAATTTCCAAGAAATATCTGGAAATCATCGTCCGGGACCTGGTGAAGGGAAAACTGATTACCGGTGTCAGCGGCAAGGGCGGGGGATACCGCCTCGACCGTGAACCTGAGGCCTATTCCGTGGGCGAAATCATTGAACTGATGGAAGGCAGTCTGGCCACTGTGGCCTGTCTGGAACATGATGCAATGCCCTGCCCGCGTGCCGCTATGTGCGAAACCCTGCCCATGTGGAAGGAATACGATCAGATGGTCCGGGATTTCTTCTACGGGAAAAAACTCAGTGACCTGATGACAAAATAAAATAGCATGAAACAGCCTCCGTGGGGTGAGCAACACCGGTGGAGGCTGTTTTCATGCCGTTTCGGGGGCAATGAATTCAGCGTTTATTCTGTGAAGAGCGGTGTGGAATAATAGCGGTCTCCGCTGTCGGGCAGCAGGGCGACAATGACCTTTCCTTTGTTTTCGGGCCGTTTTGCCAGCTCAATGGCACCGTGCAGGGCCGCGCCGGAGGAGATCCCCACAGAAATGCCCTCTTTGCGGGCCAGAAGCCTGGCGGCAGCGAAGGCGTCCGCAGCAGAGGCCCGGAAGATTTCATCATAGATGCCGGTGTTCAGCACTTCGGGAACAAAACCGGCACCGATCCCCTGAATCTTGTGGGGTCCAGCTTTGCCTTCGGAAAGGACGGGGGAATCCTCCGGCTCGAGGGCAATGATCTGAATATTCGGGTTCCTGGATTTCAGATACTCGCCGGTACCGGTCACCGTACCGCCCGTGCCGACGCCGGCGATAAAGAGATCCACATTGCCGTCGGTGTCATTCCAGATTTCAGGTCCTGTCGTGGCCCGATGAACGGCAGGATTGGCTGGATTGACGAACTGGCCGGGGATGAAGCTGCCGGGGATTTCCCTGGCAAGCTCTTCCGCTTTGGCAATGGCACCTTTCATGCCCTTGGCACCTTCCGTCAGGACGAGTTCGGCTCCATAAGCCTTGAGGATATTGCGCCGCTCCACGCTCATGGTTTCCGGCATCGTCAGGATAATGCGGTATCCCTTGGCGGCTGCGATGGCCGCCAGGCCGATGCCGGTATTGCCGCTGGTGGGCTCAATGATGACGGAGCCTTCCCGGAGAAGACCCTTCTGCTCCGCGTCTTCGATCATGGCTTTTGCGATCCGGTCCTTGACGCTGCCGGCGGGGTTAAAGTATTCCAGTTTGACCAGCACCGTGGCTTCCAGACCCAGGGCTTTTTCAATGTTGACCACTTCCACCAGGGGAGTGTTTCCGATGAGGTTCAGGGTTCCTTTGTAAATCTTTGACATAGGTTTCTTCCTGCCTTTCGATTGATGTATTCATTTGTCATGGAAAAGGATAAAGAAAAAGGGCCGGCAAACAGCAGGCGCCCGGACAAAACACGGATTCCAAAAATCACGGACATCGGGTGGCGGTGAAATGCGCGCATAAAACCCTGCAGTCCGGACGGAAAGTGGTTGCCCGGAAGAACTGCATTCGACAACATGTTTCTGTTTTTTGAATGAAAGCATGAGACCCGGTCATGTCGGCAGCTCCTTTCCTCGGTGGAATGAGGTGACTATATCACCATAAACCTAGTATGTCAATAGGCAATACAAAAGAGAAACAAAACCGTCACAAAAGGAGCTTATTCACCTATTGACATAATAGGCAAATAGGAATATAATGCAGCCGTAAATCCCCGGGAAGGAGCGATTGATGGTGATTTATGCGGACAATGCCGCGACCACGAAAATGAGTGCAACGGCTGTTCATACCATGCTTTCCGTCATGGAAAACAATTACGGCAATCCGTCCAGTCTCTACAGCATCGGACAGAAAGCCAGGGAAACGCTGGAGGAAGCGCGGGAAGAGATCGCGGGCGTGATCGGCGCAAATCCGGCGGAAATCTTCTTTACATCCGGCGGAAGTGAGGCCGACAACCAGGCCATCCGGTCTGCGGCAGAACTGGGAAGAAAAAACGGAAAGAATCATATTGTGTCCACGGCTTTTGAGCATCATGCCGTGCTGCATACCCTCCGTAAGTTGGAAAAAGAAGGCTTTCAGGTGACCCTGCTGGACGTTCACAGCGACGGACTGGTCCGGCCGGAGGAAGTGGAGAAGGCCATCCGGGAGGATACCTGTCTGGTGACTGTCATGTATGCCAACAATGAGATTGGTACCATTCAGCCGATCCGGAAGATCGGAGCGATCTGCCGGAAACACGGTGTCCTGTTCCATACGGATGCAGTTCAGGCAGTGGGTCATCTGCCCATCGACGTGGTCCAGGATCAGGTGGACCTTCTTTCAGCTTCAGCCCACAAATTCCACGGCCCCAAGGGTGTGGGCTTCCTGTATGCGCGGAAGGGCGTACGCCTGTCCAGCCTGATTGAAGGCGGAGCCCAGGAACAGGGAAAGCGGGCAGGTACCGAAAATGTGCCGGGCATTGCCGCCATGGCTGCGGCCCTGAAAGAGGCCGCGGAAGGTATGGAACGGAATACAGCCGTGATGACGGAAAAAAGGGACCGGCTGATCCGGGGGCTGAAGGGCATCCCGCATTCTGCCCTCAACGGGGATGAAAAACAAAGACTGCCGGGCAACGTGAATTTCTGTTTCGAAGGCATTGAAGGGGAATCCCTGCTTCTGCTTCTGGATGACAAGGGCATTCAGGCTTCTTCCGGTAGCGCCTGCACCTCCGGTTCCCTGGATCCGAGCCATGTGCTCCTGGCCATCGGGCGGGTGCATGATGTGGCGCACGGCTCCCTGCGGCTGAGCATCGGGGAAGACACGACCGATGCGGATATCGATGAGATGATCACAGGCGTCACGCAGGTTGTGACCTACCTGAGAAGTTTTTCACCCATCTGGCGCGACCTGGTGAGCGGAAAGAAAGCATTTATTTTACCGTGAGGAGGAAAACAGCATGGCACTGTACAGTGAAAAGGTGATGGACCATTTCCGGAATCCGCGAAACGTGGGTGTGATCGAGGACGCGAACGGGATCGGCGAAGTGGGCAACGCAAAATGCGGCGATATCATGAAGATGTACCTGAAGATCGAGGATG
>ONVN01000375.1 GCA_900321295.1 uncultured Eubacteriales bacterium | reverse complement strand
TTATCCTCCTCTGAAGTCCATGCGTTTCGGAGAAATGCATGATTATCGCATCACACTGCATGGCAGGCACCGAGAGATTGGACAGATCAGCGTGCGGCTCGGAGAAGGTACGGGTATCTATTATTTTGGTCATATCGGATATCATATTGATCCTCCCTGGCGCGGACATCATTATGCAGCAAGAGCCTGCCTTCTCGTCCGTGACTTGTTCGTACGTGCGGGCAAGGAAAGCGCTGTCATTACGACCGATCCTGACAATGAGGCGAGCAGAAGAACCTGTGAGCGTATTGGATGCCTGGAAGAACGCACAGTCAAGGTTCCAGTCAGCCTTCAGAAAGAATGGGAACTGTCTGGCGAAAAGGTACGCTACATCTGGAAAATATAAAAAGGAGTGGACGCAGAAATGATGGCAGGCTGTCATGGGGCGGATGTCTATTATGAACGGACAGGCAGCGGAAAAAAACGGGTCGTTCTGCTGCATGGATGGGGTTGCTCATCTGAACTGATGCGTCCAGTGGAACAGAAACTCAATCAGGATATGGAAGTCCTTTCCATCGATTTCCCGGGTTTTGGAAAGAGCGGAAGACCTCCTGAACCTTGGGGAGTTCCAGAGTACGCGGAGTGTGTTCGGGAACTTCTTGAGAAGGAGGATTATCTGCCCTGCTCCGTGATTGCTCATTCATTTGGCGGACGTGTTGCTGTTTTTCTTGCTTCACGGGATCACAGCCTGTTTGATCGGATCATTCTTACCGGTGCGGCAGGTATCCGCAAGCCGCAGACCGAAGAACAGCGCAGACGCCAAGAGGCTTTCAAAAGGGAGAAAGCATGGATTCAGCGGATGCGCCAGATGAAAGTGTTCGGAAGTCTTCCGGATCGTCTCGAACAGCAGGCTAGGGAAAAGTATGGTTCTAAAGACTATAATGCGCTGGATGAGGAAATGCGCAAGACATTTGTGAAGGTTATTTCACTGGATCTGACGGATGCATTGTCTGATGTTTCTGCCCCGACGCTCCTCATCTGGGGCGATCAGGACACGGAAACACCGCTCTGGATGGGCAGGAAAATGGAACAGCTCATACCGGATGCCGGGCTGGTTGTTTTCGAAGGTGGTACTCATTTTGCTTATCTTGAGCAAAGTGCTAGGTTTAATACCATAGCACACCATTTTTTGGCAGAGGAGTGAAAGGATGTCCTTTCTGTGGTGGCCTCTTTTACTGGCTTCCTGTGTAGCTGCTATTCTGGCTACTCGGGGGCTTCTTCATCTGTTCCAGCTGGAGAGCTATCAGTTTCCTGGATATGTGCATACGGTTCGCCGCAATCTGAAGAAAAGCTTTATGCCGGGATGCTGTATTGCGGTGGTCTTTGCCGTCTGTTCGTTGATCCTTTTTGCATGGGGTCTGAACTGGGTTCCGGTGATTCTTTGTACCCTTCTGATTGCCGGAACGGGGTGGGCTATCTATGGCAATCTGAAAATGCGCAGGGAAAAGAAAAGATTTGTCCTGACTGCCAGGGTTAAACGCCTGATCGGCACGGAAGCAGTCGTTTTCCTTCTGCTGGGAATTCTTTTTCTGCGGCTTTTTGGTCTGTTTTCGGGAGCTCATGGAACTGTTTTTCTGATGATCCTGGTTCCGGTTTTTCTCCCTGTCTGGTTTGCACTGGCAGCTCTCTGCGCCTGGCCGATTGAAAAGGGTATTTCTGAAATGTATTTTCAGGATGCCAAGCGGATGCTGGACAACCGTCCGGACCTGATCAAAATTGGCATCACGGGGAGCTATGGCAAGACCAGTGTCAAGTTCATTCTTGGAACGATTCTTCAGGAAAAGTTTCAGACATTGATTACGCCTTCCAGCTTCAATACGCCAATGGGCCTGACGAAAGTCATCCGCTCCTCCCTTCTCCCGTCCCATCAGGTTTTTGTTGCAGAAATGGGCGCGAGACATGTTGGAGACATCCGGGAACTCTGCCGTCTGGTGCATCCTGTGTATGGCGCGATTAGCAGTATTGGCCCGCAGCATCTGGATACATTCAAAACAATCGAACGAATCAGGGATACCAAGTATGAGCTCATGGAAGCACTGCCGGAAAACGGATGCTGTTTCTTTGTGGAAGACCATGGGATTGAACGTACCCTGTATGACCGTACAAAAAAAGAGAAGTGGCTTGTTTCCCTGGAACCTGAGGTTGGCGCAGATGTATGGGCGGAGAACATGAAAACAGGCCCGTTTGGAAGCCGCTTTGATCTGTGTACCAAAGGGGACCGCATCCAATGCGAAACAAGGCTGCTTGGGCGCCATAATATTCAGAACATCCTGCTTGCAACTGCCATCTGCCTGAAGCTTGGTATGTCACTCCGGCAGATTTCCAGGGGAATTGTCCGACTGCAGCCAGTGGAGCATCGGCTGCAGCTGATCCCCAAGCCAGGCGGGATTACCATCATTGATGATGCGTTCAATTCCAATCCGCATGGTGCGTCTGCTGCACTCGAAGTGCTCCGGAATTTCCCTGGAAGACGCCTGATTATCACGCCAGGTATGGTCGAGCTCGGAGAAATGGAAGCAGTTTTCAACCGCAGTTTTGGTGAGGAAATGGCAGGTTCTGCTGACCTTTGTATACTGGTGGGACCGAAACATACCGCCCCGATCCGTGAAGGACTTGTGACAAAAGGTTTCCCGGAAGAAAAGATATATACGGTACGTTCACTCCAGGAAGCTGCCGCATGCCTTCAGAAGATTGAGCAGAGCGGGGATACGGTCCTGTTCGAGAATGACCTGCCGGATAACTATTCGGAAGACTGAAAGTGAGGAAAACCTATGGCGAAAATACAGCTCGGTGTGATTTTTGGTTCCAGAAGCTGTGAAAGAGAAGTCAGCATTATCAGTGCCATTCAGCTGATGAATCATGTCAATACCGATGTATATGATGTTATTCCTGTCTATATTTCGGAAAACGGGGTATGGTATACAGGAGGCAAACTGAGGGATATCCGGACTTTTCAGCGCTTTCAGCCGGATCAGAGCGGAATTGAGCGCGTTATTCTGGACACGACCGCAGGTTCTGGTGCTTTGCTTGCGACTCATGGAAAAAAAGGTCTTTTTACCCATCAGGAGCAGGTGGTTGCGGCACGCATGGAAGTCTGCCTGATTGTCATGCATGGCCTGAATGGTGAGGACGGCACACTTCAGGGGCTCCTGGAACTCTGCAATATTCCTTATACATCGACCGGGGTGGCTGGTTCCGCGATCGGCATGGATAAGATCATGATGAAACAGTTTTTTCAGGGGGCAGGTCTGCCGGTCCTGCCGGGTACCTGGTATACGAGAACGCGCTGGCGTGCTGACAGTGCAGCCGTCATGGAAGATGTTGAAAAAGAACTCGGATATCCCGTGTTTGTCAAACCGGCAAATCTTGGTTCATCTATTGGGGTCAGCCGTGCAGACAGCCAGGAGGAACTTCGGGACGCTCTGGACCTGGCTTTTGAATATGACCGCAGGGTACTTGTGGAAAAAGGCCTGAATCAGCCGATGGAACTCAACTGTTCTGTGCTGGGTTATGATGAAGACGTTACAGCATCTCCGATTGAAATGCCTGTTGTTGGTTCAAGCAATATGCTGGATTTTCAGGAAAAATACCTTCAGCACGGGGGAAACAAGGGAATGGCAAGTTTGTCCCGTGTCCTTCCTGCCCCCATCGGGGACGAACTGACGCAGGAGCTGCAGCAGCTGTCATGCCGTATTTTCCGTCTGATGGACTGCAAGGGAGTTGTCCGGATAGACTACATGTTTGACAAGCACAGCGGCAAGATCTATATCACCGAAATCAATACGATTCCAGGGTCCCTTGCTTTCTATCTATGGGAAGCTGCCGGTGTGAAATATGCAGAACTGATTGACCGAATGGTCAAGTATGCGAAAATGGCATGGGAAGACCGAAATGAACGCAACTATGCCTACACATCCAACATCCTGGAAAGCGTATCCCTTGGGAGTAAGGGCAGTAAAGGAAGCAAAGGTGTAAAGCTGTGAGACGCGCAGAAAGAAAGGAAGCCGAGATGAAGGAACCGGATGACCGGTTTATTTGTCTGATGGCTGCGTGTTTCTCTCCTTTGGCCGTCTTTCTTGCAGTGGAGGAAGTTCGGGACAAAAAAACGACACGTCTGGGCCATTTTTCCCTGCGTTCGTCAGCCTTGTTTGGTGTCTTTGTTCTCTGGACACTGATATGTCTGTTTTTTTCCAGGATTTTGACGGGTGTACCGATTCTGGGCTTTGTAACGGAACTGGTACTGTGGGTTCTTTATCTGGCAGGTTTACTGGTGCTTCTTTCCGTCCGCGTCATGATGATGCATGCGGCATGGCAGAATGAGGACTATGCGCTTCCCCTGCTGGAAGATTTTATCCAGGACCATTTCCATATGTGAGGAATAACAATGCATCTAGACCAGATACAGTCACCGGAAGACATTAAAAATCTTTCCGATGAGGAACTGAAAAACCTTGCACAGGAGATCCGTGAACGACTGATTGATACGGTTGCCGACCGTGGAGGCCATCTGGCATCCAATCTGGGGATTGTGGAGCTGACACTGGCCATTCACAGGGTATTTGATATGCCCAGAGACCGGATCATTTTTGATGTCGGTCATCAGAGCTATGTGCATAAGCTGCTGACAGGACGAGTTCGTCAGTTTCATACTCTCAGGACATTTGGAGGCATCTCTGGATTTCCTAAAATAGGTGAGAGTTCATACGATGCTTTTGAAACAGGGCATGCATCCACGGCAATTTCTGCTGCGCTGGGCATGGCCAGGGCACGCGATTATTTGGGGGAAGATTATCAGGTTATTGCCCTTGTTGGTGATGGGGCACTCACGGGCGGCATGTGCTATGAGGCGATCAATGATGCAGGTTCCAGCGGAACCCGCATGATCATTATTCTCAACGACAATGAGATGTCTATTGCTCCCAATGTCGGTGCACTTTCACGACATCTCACGGATATCCGCATCTCCAAGGGATGGTCGAGTGCGAAGAAGACAGTCAGGACAGGCCTGGAAAAAGTTCCTCTCATCGGACACGGCCTGTACAAGGTAGTCCATACAGTCAAGATGATTGTGAAACATGCTGTGATCGGTGAGGACTTCTTTGAAACATTGGGTTTTCATTATTTCGGGCCGATTGATGGATATGATATACCGGCTCTTGAGAAGACACTGAAGAGGGCAAAGGAATATGATGGACCGGTTCTGATTCATGTACTGACAACCAAGGGGCATGGATATGAAAAGGCAGAGGAGCAGCCTGAACACTTCCACGGTGTTGCTCCGTTTTATGTGGAAACCGGGGATGCAAAGGAACGGCAGGATCTGCCTTCCTTTGGCCAGGTGATGGCGGAAGAACTCACAGTAATCTGTGAACGCAATCCAAAGATTACCGCCATTTCCGCCGCCATGGTCAGTGGAACAGGCCTTTCAATTCTGAAAGCACGCTTTCCGGAACGGGTTTTGGATGTCGGCATTGCAGAAGAACATGCAACCACGATGGCAGCAGGCCTTGCTGCAGGAGGCATGAAGCCGTATTTTGCCGTGTATGCCAGTTTTTTCCAAAGGGCTTATGACCAGGTGATTCATGATGTATGCATGCAGAACTGGCCGGTGACCTTTCTCCTTGACCGTGCAGGATTGAGTGCCCACGACGGAGAAACGCACCATGGGGTATTCTATCTCGCCCAGCTGCTGCCGGTGCCGGATATGACAGTACTTGTACCGAGAGATCTCAATGAACTCAGGCAGATGATCCGTTTCTCGGAACATTTTGAAAAGCCCCTTGCGATTGCGTACGGGAGGAGCAGCATTCTCCTTGAGGATTACCCATGTACTTCCTTCTGCTTGGGGAAATGGGAGACCATAGTCGAAGGAAAAGACCTTGCCATCCTTGCGGTTGGCTCCATGGTGCGCGAGGCAATTGCTGTAGCAAAGATTCTTCTTGAGAGGGGCATATCCGCAAGGGTCGTGAACTGCTCTTCAGTGAAGCCGATGGATGAGGAACTTCTGCGGGAGATTTCCGGAATGCCGGTTATCACCATGGAGGAGCATGTTCTGGCCGGAGGGTTCGGAAGCGCGGTTGAAACCTGGTATGCCCAGGAAGAACTGCAGGTATCAACCCTTGCTTTCGGCATACCGGATATGTTTGTTCAACACGGGTCGAGAGGTAAACTGCTTAAATATCTCGGGCTGCTGCCTGAACAGATGGCAACACGGATCAGCGTATTTCTGGGCTCATTGCATGGAGTGAAAAGGAATGACGGATAAAAAACGGGCAGATGTTGTTCTGGCGGAACGCGGTCTTTGCGAAAGCAGGGAAAAAGCGCAGGCCGCCATCATGGCCGGCCTGGTGTTTCGGGGCGAAAAAAGGGTGGAAAAAGCCTCCGAACTGATCAGCCCGGAGGACGAGCTGATCGTGCGGGGAAAGGCACAGCCATATGCCAGCCGTGGCGGACTGAAACTGGAAAAAGCCATTGCATCCTTTCATGCAGACCTGAAGGACAGGGTGTGCATGGACATTGGATGTGCTACAGGCGGGTT
>ONVN01000168.1 GCA_900321295.1 uncultured Eubacteriales bacterium | reverse complement strand
CTTCAGAGACATCCAGCGCAGCATCGATTACCCGGATTGACGCCTTATACCGGCTCAATGCCCGGGCAGTGCTCAGTCCAATAACGCCTGAGCCGATAATCAAAATGTCATTCACAAGCCATTCCCCTGTTTCTTTATGATATATTGGTTTATCTCAGTGTTCAATCCAGTCACGAGCGCGGCCGACTGCCCTGTGCCATCCATGCAGCAGTTCTTCGCGCTGTTCCTTCGTCATTTTGGGTTCAAAGATCAGATCCTGATGCCACAGTCCTTTCAGTTCATCCGTTGAAGCATACGCACCAACCGCCAGGCCGGCCATCATGGCTGCGCCAAGGGCTGTTGTTTCAAGCACTTCAGGACGTACCACCGGAATACCCATGATGTCGGCTTCGAACTGCATCAGAAATGCGTTCGCGCTTGCTCCACCGTCTACCTGCATTTTTTCAGGCGAAGTACCACTGTCCTGAATCATGGCAGTAAGAAGGTCGCAGGTCTGATAAGCAATTGCTTCCAGAGCGGCACGGACAATCTGTGAACGACCGGTGCCTCGGGTCATGCCGACCAGTGTTCCCCGGCTGTACATGTCCCACCACGGAGCACCAAGCCCGGTAAAAGCAGGAACCAGATATACACCGCCGGTTGATTCGATGGAGGCCGCTATCTTTTCACTTTCTGCAACATTCTTGACCAGTCCCATTTCATCACGAAGCCACTGCATGGTTGCCCCGCCCATGAATACGCTGCCTTCCAGTGCATAGCTTGGCTGATTCTGCATTCTCCATGCCATAGTCGTAAGCAGACCATTCTTGGAAGTCACCGCTTCGCTGCCTGTATTCATCAGCATAAAGCAGCCCGTTCCATAAGTGTTTTTCACCATGCCCGGAGCAAAACAGGTCTGTCCAAACAGGGATGCATGCTGGTCGCCAACCATGGAAGCCACGGGAACCGGCGTGCCCAGAATTTCAGGATCCAGCGTACCGACAATTCCAGACGAATCCACAACTTTCGGAAGCACCGCCCGGGGTATATTTAACACGTTCAGCAGTTCTTCATCCCAGTCCTGGGTATGAATGTTGAACAGCATGGTTCTTCCGGCATTTGTAGCATCGGTAACATGAGGATGTCCACTCACCAAATGCCAGATCAGGAAAGAGTCAATTGTGCCGAAACACAGCTCTCCCTTTTCTGCCTCTTCCTGCAGCTTCAGTTCATCCAGCAGCCATCTGAGTTTTGTGCCCGAAAAATAGGCATCCGGGACCAGGCCGGTTTTCTCCTGAATCGAATCCGTCCATCCATCCGCCACAAGGGTGTCAACCATGGATGCAGTTCTGCGGCACTGCCACACAATTGCATTGCTGACGCATCTTCCTGTCTGACGGTCCCAGAGGAGTGTCGTTTCTCTTTGGTTGGTAATGCCAATTGCAGCAATATCCTCCGGCTCAACTTCTGCCCTCTTCACTGCTTTCTGCAGGGCCTCCGTCTGTGTCTGGAGGATCATGTTCGGATCATGTTCCACCCAACCAGGATGCGGATAGATCTGCGGGAATTCCTCTGCATATTGTGACAGAATATGTCCCTGCAGGTCAAAAACAACTGCGCGCGAACTGGTTGTTCCCTGGTCGAGTGCAACAAGAACTTTCTTGTGCATACGCCTTCCTCCCTCGGATTGTTGTACATTGAAAAGTCAGGTTCTCCTTTGGTGATCATACCATGAAGGCATCTGCTTTGCAAGGTAATTTCCCGGCCAATTTACACATGTACAGAAACAGATTGCATCACTTCTTCGATATCTTCATGGAGCACAAGTGTCGCTTTTTCATCAGCCGGTGTCCTCTCGCGATTGATTACCACGAGGTTTTTCCCGCGGAAATAGGAAAGAAAGGATGCCGCAGGCTCGACACTCAGACTGGTTCCAGCAACAATCAGCGTATCTGCATTTCCGATTTCCCGGCACGCCCCCATGCAAACGTATTTATCCATGCCTTCTCCGTACAAAACCACGTTCGGTTTCACCACACCACCGCAGTGCGGGCAGTGTGGAATATCCTCCCTGTTCGCAAGCATCCAGTTCAGATCATATTTCTCCCCGCAGTCCATACAGTAGTTTTCATGGACCGTGCCATGTAATTCATAGACGCGTATGTTGCCTGCCTTTCTGTGAAGTCCATCAATATTCTGGGTGACAATGCCTCTGAGAATATCCGCCTTTTCAAGCTCATAAAGTTTCCGGTGGGCTGCATTGGGCTGCGCTTCCGGGAAAAGCATGTGACTGCGGTAAAACGCAAAGAACTGAGCGGGATGCAGATAAAAAAATGACGATGACAGGATCATCTCAGGTGTTAGGTCGCCGATCCGCTCTGAATACAGTCCTTTTGCACTCCGGAAGTCCGGAATTCCGCTTGCTGTCGATACACCCGCACCGCCAAAGAACACCAGCCGCTTCGTTTTGTTGATAATCTCCTGAAGCATATCATCCGCCCCCTGCATCATCTTAACACGACCATAGTACCGACGCAAGCAGAACGCCGCGCCTGCTTTCCCTTTTTCATTCTCCACGACTCTCAGACTTCATCCTGCATGTCCGTGTGTTTGCCCATTCCATAAAATGCATGGTATAATCAGCCTGTAAACGCAGAGGAGGCTCGCAGATTTATGAAGATTTCCAAATCAGATGCACAAAAATGGTTTGAGTTGTTTGTCCAGATGCAGGACGCTGGTGAAGAGCTTGGTGTTCACCAGATGGAAATCGTATACAGTACCATGTCACAGATCGAAGAACGTGTTGAACATGATCATGAAAAGCTCAAAGCTCAGATTCCTCATCTGCGTTCTCTGAGCGGAAGGACGCTCTATGTCGGCCCGGATGAACTCTTTCCAAAAGGATGCAGGGGCTGCCTCACCGGAACAGGTCTTACGGCTATCCGAAAAACCAACCGTTGCAATATTCAGTGTCCATTCTGCTATAACTATGGCGAACTTGACTGTCAGGAGCCCATCGGTGAAGGACTCTGGGAGATCGGTGGAGGAAAGTACCGTGTAGAAGATATTGACCTTCTGCTCTCCATTCAGCGCCGTCCAGGCAGTATCTGCTATGTCTACCTCGAACCCTTCATGGAGATTGAAAAGTACTATCCGATGATCCGGAGATTCCATGAAGCCGGCATCCATCAGCACATGTATACCAATGGTACTCTCGCCACAGAAAAGAATCTGAAGGAACTTGCTGAAGCAGGGCTGGATGAACTCCGTTTCAATCTTGGCGCTTCCAATTGTTCAGACAAGGTGATCGAGCATATCCGGACTGCTTCCGGCTGCATCCCTTATGTAGGCATTGAAACGCCAATGACTCCCGACTTTTATGAGCAGTTCCACACGAAAAAGGACAGCATTTTGTCCAGCGGCATACAGTTTATAAACTGCGCAGAACTCCATCTCAATGAAAACAACATTGTCAACTACGAAGGCGAAAACTTCTATATGTCCCGTCTGGGCTATCTTTCACCGGTGTGGAGCCGCAATCTGACCCTGACGCTCATGGCAGAAGCTGGCCGGGAGAAATGGCCTGTTGTTGTGCATGACTGTTCAAACAGAACCAAATTTGCACGGGATCTCCATCTCAGGGCACAGGAAAACGGATGGTTCGGTTCCACCACCTATGGCAAAGAATTTGACCAGATTCCCTGCTATGCATTTCTTCCAATCCTGTACGATCCGGATTTTACCTTTCTTGAAGAAGAGGCTCTCCCCAGAGGTTATCGTTTCGGAGACATTGTTCTGTAACACTTTCTTCTAATTTTATTTTGCCACATTGAAGCGTATTTTACGAATTCTTCATTTTCCTCTTTACAAAAAAGTGAACCCGTGCTAGAATACGCTTCGTTGGCGGGGCATTAGCGCAGTTGGTAGCGCACAACACTGGCAGTGTTGGGGTCAGCGGTTCGAATCCGCTATGCTCCACGTTCGGAGCCGTTGGAAAACAACGGTTCCTTTTTTATGTCTTGATGGACACGCGAATTGCTGTGGACAATGGACACACCTCAAACGAAAAGGTAAAAATTCTTTCGGCGATACCCCATAAAAAAGGTTCTCCACACTTTCTCAGGGACAGATTCCTGTATCCTCCGCAGCCGATGTCACCGCTGTGCCGTGAAAGGATCGGGGAACAAGTAGTGCTTTCCGCCTTTCTTCTGCTTCCAACAGATCGCATGAGGATTTTTCCCTAACTTTCCGAGAACCAAAAAAGGCATAAGATACCTGACAATATCTCAATGCCTTTGGCTGGCTGATGCCAATGAGTCCTGCATGGCGGCAGCGTTTGTTCTTCCGCCCTTATTGTATGGCTATCTTCGCCTGAAAGTGATCGTACATCAGTTTCTTTGATCCTGAACTTGCTGATCATTGTCCTTCGTAAGGTTTCTTACCCATTTGTATTTCCTGAATCTGCACATAACCCAAGGGATTTTCCCCACTTCATCAAGACATGTGCACGCATAAACCAACAGAACCGGCCAGTGAAAGACAAATGCCCCAAGAAGAGCAAGAGGAATTGCAATTCCCCACATGCAGACAGCAAGACTGTACATGTCAAAGATCGTATCTCCCCCGCCGTCCATCACGCCGTTGATCGTAACGGTATTGACACATCGGCCGATCATGTAAATTGCCATGATCACCATCATGCCGGTCAAATAGCTCTGTGCCGTCTCTGAGAGGATCACAAAGCGAACAACCAGTGGTGTCAGTGCAAGCACCAGTGCCGTGGAGGCAAATCCGATCACATAGGATACATTCTTCAGCTTGATCCCATACGCCTTTCCAAGTTCCAGTTTTCCGGCTCCGAGTTCATTGCCTACCATGATACCTGCTGCACTTCCCACACCATTGCACGCGCAGCAGATCAGGTCACGCACAACAGCAGCAACCGAATTCGCCGCTGCAGCATCTACACCCATATGGCCAATAATCGCAGTATAGGATGTAAACCCAATGCCCCAGAAAAGGCATCCGCCCATCAGCGGAATGCACTGCTGTGTGAAATCTTTCAGGAGCTGGCGTTCCCCATGAAGGAGGCGGTTCCATGCGGGACGTACATATGCTTTCCCCTGGACAACGGCGAGACACAGTCCCAGTTCAATGACCCGGGAAATGGTTGTTGCCACCGCCGCTCCCCTTGCCTGCATGCGTGGTGCACCAAGCAAGCCAAAGATAAACACCGCATTCAGCAGAATATTCATGATTACTGCACTGGAACTGATCCACGCGCTCGGTTTCACATGGTCCGTGACCTTCATGATGGCCAGATAGCTCTGGGAAACCCCTGTCAGCAGATAGGACCATCCTGCAATTCTCAGATATGCACTTCCGATCACAACCAGGCCACTGTCATGGGTAAAAATCCGCATCAGCAATTCGGGAATCAGTTCACACATTCCAAAAAACAGCAGAGAAATCAGGCCGTTGAAACGCAGCATTAAGGAAAAAAGATTTCTCAGTGTGCGTTCATCGCCTTTTCCCCAGTACTGTGCGCCAAGAATCGAGCCTGCAGCAGTGATTGCGCTGAGAAACATATTCTGCACAAACTGAATCTGAGTAGCCAGGGAGACGGCAGTCATCTCTTCCTGTGCGACACGTCCAAGCATCAAAGCATCGCCTGCCGCCACCAAGGCCAGCATCAGGCTTTGAAAAGCAATGGGAAGGGATAACTGGCGCAGCTTGCTGTAGAACGCCTTTTTGTCAATTTGTTCCATGATGATAACTCCTTGCTGAGCGGGAAACCGTTCCATACACAGCTGTTCTTTGCAGCTGTACCGTTTTCAGCGCGTGCCAGTATATCAATCGGCCGATAGGATGTCAACGCTTATTTCTTTTCTGCCGTTATCGTTGTCCGCCTTGTTCTTTTCATGAAAATGTGACCCGTTTTTCCCTGTTTTTCTGTATGCCTTGTTGATTTCCCGCTGTGTTTATATTATTGTCTCAGCAGAACCATCAGCACATGCCGGATATCCGCCACGACTGCAGAAGATCGCGTTCAGGAAAACTTGTCCTGCCGGGACGCCCTGCACAGGCTGCCGACCTTTTTGAACCATCCTGTGCATCGGCTTTCTCAAACGGTCTCCCGCAGGATCCGAACACTGCAACCCTGCATCTGACTGCCTGAAATGAAAAACCAAGAACTGGAGGCTGCCGCTATGAATGAACTGGTAAACGTCTGCGTTGACGCTTCAAAATGGGTCGGAAAGCTGAATCACACATGGAATTATATCGGGTATGACGAATGCAATTACACCCATTCACCCGGCGGTATGGAACTGATCCGGAAATTCGGGGCTCTGGAAAAGCCCTATTATATGCGTGCCCATCATATGCTGTGTACAGGTATTCTTCATGGTTTCTATAAATGGGGATCCACCAATGTTTATATCGAAGATGAGAACGGCAGCCCCATCTACAACTATGAGACAATCGATCAGATGATGGATATCTGGCTGAGCAGCAACTGCAAGCCTTTCTTTGAACTTGGCTTTATGCCCCGTGATCTCGCGGATCCACGCGATGCTGAGAATGGCAGATTCTACCAGATTGCATACGGTATCAGTGAATACCAGCGCATTGGATGGGCTATGCCCCCGAAAGATTACGACAAATGGTATCAGCTGATTTTCAACCTTGTCACCCACCTCAAGGAGCGTTATGGCGAAAAGGAAGTCCGCACCTGGTATTTTGAGATGTGGAATGAGCCGGACATTTTTTACTGGCGAGGAACCCAGGACGAATACTGCAAGCTGTTTGACTATACGGAAGCTGCTGTTCATGCCGCCATGCCAGACGCCCGCTTTGGCGGCCCCGCGACGACCGGCTGTATGGACCCGGAGGGCCGCGCAAGCCAGTTTCTGCGTGCCTTTCTTGAGCATATCCGGAGCGGACGAAACTATTACAACGGTAAAATCGGTACCCGGATTGATTTTACCAGCTTTCATACCAAAGGAGGCGGATACCGTTTCGATACCCTTGCCAAGAAACAGATCCCCTCTGTGAAGGAACTGCTCGTCAATGTTCAGACACAGAGCGCAATCCTCCGTGAGCTTGGATTTGGAGATCTCGAATGCGTCCTTTCAGAAGCAGACCCTGATGGCTGGGCTGCAGGAGGCCGCTATGATAACTTTAACCTGAATTTCCGAAATACGGAATATTATGCATCCTATGTCATGTCAGCCTATAAGAACCTGTATGATCTTGCTGAAAAAGTGCAGATGGATATCCGCCCGCTGGCCTGGGCCTTTATGTTTGAGGGGGAGCGATGCTTTGAAGGAACACGAAGTTTTTCCACCCAGGGAATCAATAAGGCGGTTTTCAATCTCTTCCGGCTGCTTGCCCGCATGGGAACACAAAAGATTTCGCTCACTTCATCACGTGATCTTGACCCGTGTTCCTTCAAAGATCTGAATGGTACTGAAGAAGGCCCTGAAGTTGACGGGTGGGCAACGATGGATAATGAAGACAAACTGCAGATTCTGCTTTACTGCCACCATGACGACTGGGATCTGAAAGAATCATTTGATGTGGATCTGGAGATCCGTCACCTGCCCATGGATGGAGATGTTCAGATTCGCCACCTGCGGATTGATGCAGAGCACTCCAATGCCTATGCAGAATGGGTCCGTCAGGGAAAGCCGAATTATCCCACAGAAGGTCAGCGGGCAGCAATCCTTGAGCGTTCGGGGCTGGAGTACTGTGAAGCACCAGCCATTCTGAAGGTTCATAACGGCGTTCTGCGTCATGAATTCCCGCTTCCAACGCATGCCATCTCCCTGCTCGAAATTGTCCGTCTGTAAAACTTCCTTGTCAGATTCTTCATTTCTGGAGGGCAGGCCGATGTGTTCCTCTTGACAGCAGGCTCAGGAAATATCAAAATAACTCCCCGCAGGCATGCCTGCTTCATTGTTCCGTTAGTGGAGGAATTCGTCCGATGTCTGGTTTTCTATGGTCAACAAAGGAAGAGCGTGAAAAAGATCCAACCCATGTAGGGCTTGTCCAGCTTGCATTCCCCATTCTTCTGGAAAGCCTTCTCAGATCCACGGTCAATCTTGTTGATGTCGTTTTTATGAGCAGGATCTCCGACAGTGTTGTCAGTGCTGTCTCCGTAGCCTCTCAGTACATTCTTCTCTGTATGATCATCGCATCTGCGGTCGCCACGGGAACCATGGTCTGCATCAATCAGGCCATCGGCATGCATAATCAGTCACGGGTCAACCGGCTGGCCTCAATAGCAGTTGCCGCCAACCTATGCCTTGGCATACTCTTTGGAATCATCTTTTTCTGCTTCTCTGACATTTTCCTTCTGATCATGAAGCTGGAACCATCTTCGATTGCAAATGCGAGCCAGTACATGAAAATCTGCGGCGGCCTCATGGTGATTTCGTGCGTTGAAATCGTCCTGAACAACATCTGCAGATCCATGGGACACACCCGCGCTCCCCTGGTCATTAATCTGACCATCAACCTGATCAATCTTGTCGGAGACTACCTGGTGGTTTTCCATCCTGAGATCATTCCCGTCGACCCGGTTGTGGGTGTTGCTTTTGCCAGCGTTTTCGGGCGTCTTGGCGGCCTACTTCTCTCCATCTGGATTATTGCAAAAGCTTCGGTCCGTATTTCTCCGAAGCAGCTTCGGCCTTTCCCAAAAGAAGAACTGAAGCTTTCCCTGTCCATCGGCATTCCGGGCGGACTGAATAATCTTGCTTACACTCTCAGCCAGCTGGTGACCACTTCCATTATTTCCCTGACCGGCGATGTCATGGTGGCAACGAAAGTTTATGCAACCAATCTGATCAATTACATTGCCCTTGTCGGCATGGCTTTTGCGCAGGCTGCCACCATCATGGTCGGATACCGGATCGGAGCCGGAAATTATGAGGAGGCAAATCAGATCCGTTCTCTGGTTACACGCATTGCGCTGCTTTCCAATGCTTTCTTTTCCCTTGTCCTGATTGCCGGCAGAATGCCCCTGATGCGTTTCTTTACGGATGATCCTACGATCCTGCGCATCGCGTCCACCATTTTTCTGATTGATTTTGCCGTTGAAATCGGCCGTGCGCTGAACAATACACTTGCCGGCTCCCTTCAGGCTGCCGGGGATGTCACCTTTCAGCTGGTCATCAATCAGGCCAGCGGCTGGCTGGTTTCTGTCGCGGGTTCCTATCTGTTTGCGATCGTTTTCGGCTGGGGACTCTATGGCGTATGGATTGCTTTCGCCCTGGACGAGCTGACCCGCGGGCTGATTCTCCTTTACCGATGGAAGTCTCAGAAGTGGATGAAAGCGGCAGAAAAGAGAAGGCAGATCCTTGCCCGTCAGGAGCCCTCACCCGCTTGACCGGAATCAATGGAAAACAGCAGGACCGGAACTGGTCCTGCTGTTTTCTATTATTGTCCGGACTTCATAAACTGTGTCTCATACAGTTCCTGATATGTTCCTCCTGCATGCATCAGATTCTGGTGCTGACCCTTTTCCACAATTTTCCCATCCTTGACAACAAGGATCTCATCTGCCGCAAGAATCGTGGATAGCCGGTGTGCAATCAGGATACTGGTTCGACTTTCAATGAGTGGATTGATGGCCTGCTGGATCAGGTTTTCAGAGATTGAGTCCAAAGCAGAGGTCGCCTCATCAAAAATCAGAAGTGCCGGGTCTTTCAGGAGCACCCGTGCAATGGAGATCCTCTGTTTTTCTCCACCTGACAGTTTCAAGCCGCGGTTGCCAACCATTGTGTCCAGCCCTTCGGGCTGACTGCTGATAAAATCCCAAATGTTTGCTTTTCTGCAGGCGCTGATCATATCTTCCTCTGTCGCATCCGGCTGAGCATACAGCAGGTTGTCGCGTATTGATCCGTTGAACAGATAGGTTTCCTGTGTCACAACGCCGATCGCACGGCGAAGTTCACCGAGTTCCAGCGACCGGACATCCGTTCCGTCAAACAGCACGCTGCCTTCTGTGACATCCCACAGGCGTGGAATAAGGTTAACGATTGTACTTTTTCCACTTCCGCTTGGACCAACAATCGCGATGCAGTCTCCGCTTTTCAGTTCGAAATTGATGTCTTTGAGAATCATACGATCTGGTTCATAGGCGAAGGAAACATGGCGAAAGGAGACATCCCCCTTCGGTGCTTTCAAGGGTACAGGGAGCTTCGGGTTCTCGATTTCCACCGGCATATCGAAGTATTCGAAGATTCGGGTGAACATTGCCATGGACCGAATCCATTCGACCTGCATGTTCAGGAGGCTGTTGACCGGTCCATACATTCTTCCAAGCAAGGCAACCAGGACAGTAATATCGCCAACCGTCAGGGATGAATCGTACTTCATCATCAGAATCCCGCCCACCAGGTACAGAAGCATCGGACCGATGCCGGTCAGCGTGGACAGAACCACAAAAAACCATCTGCCCGCCATTCTTTCCCGGATATTCAGACGGATCATTTTCCCGTTGGCCTCTTCATACCGCCTGTACTCATCCTTTTCACGGCAGAAGAGTTTTACAAGAAGCTGTCCGCTGACGGACAGTGTCTCGTTCAGGATGCCATTGATTTCATCATTGCACGCCTGGGCCTCTCCGGCAAGTTTCCATCTTGCTTTTCCTGCCATGCGGGTTGGCAGCGTGAAGAGGGGCACAATAACGATGCCGATCAGTGCCAGTACCCAGTTCTTCTGGAACATCGCAACAACAGCAACCACAAGCGTCAGCACATTGGAAAGAATGCTGGTGAAGGTATTTGTGACAATGGACTCCACACCGCTGATGTCACTTGTCATCCGCGTGATCACATCGCCCTGGCTTGTGGAGGTAAAAAAACGCTGTGACATTTTCTGCAGATGACGGAACATCTGATTCCGCATATCAAAGGAAATATGCTGTGCAACCCATGTGTTCAGATAGCTTTCCCCCACCCCGATCAGGTTCGCACCAAGAGTCAGCCCGAAGGAAAGCAGGATATAGGTAACCAATGCCTTCATGTTCCTGCCAATTAGGCCTTCATCCATTATTTTTCCCGTCAGGATGGATGGAAAGAGTGCAAAAACCGAAGAAACCGTAATACACAGAAGAACCAGGCCCAGCTGCTTCCAATAGGGGCTGAGATAGCTGAAGATTCGTTTGAGCAATGACCGGGTTACTGTCGGCCGATTCTGTTTTTCCTCCTCGGTGAGGAACCCACGGGACATCCGTCCTCCTCCAGGCGGCATACTATTCCTCCCTTACTGATTCTTTAGAAGGATCATATCATTTCCATGTGCCCCATGCAATCGGTTCTATCATATTTCACCATTTGAAACGGTCCTTGTTCCGGGTATGGCATCCCGTCATCAGGATGTCTTTTTGTCTTGCTTCTGCCGTTTTTCCTTCAGCCGGGCAAGAAGACTGTTCGCAATGGTATTCTGTTCTGCTGAGTGGAAACGGGAGATGTTCTGGAGAACGTTTCTCTGCACAGCGGAAAGAAATTTCCCGGGGCTGTTCCTGAATTCATGCTTCATAGAAGTCAATCCCTGGATCCCTGAATTCAGTTTTTGAGCTGCCGTGGCACGCATTTCGCTCAGCTGTTCCCCTTTTCTTTCAAACAGTTCATAGCGGGTCTCCATTTCCGCATCAAGCTGAGCCTGAAGCGACTGAATCTGCGTAAGGAGGTCCGAGAGACTGGCCTCCGTGAGGGCATAATCACCTGCCAGAACCGCAATAAAGAGGTAGGAAAGCAGCAAATTCAGCCAGTCTGGAAAATCCGTCAGAATCCGCTCCGAAACCGGGAGAACAAAATGAAAAATCAGCACACCTGCTGCACCAAATCCCAGCGATGTAAACAAAGAAATTCTGCCATGCAGGTTCAGCGGAAGGTGGCTGTAATCCCACCACATGGCGTGAAAACGTTTTTCAAGAACGTAGGACGTCACATACTCAATCAATGCCGATCCCAGGGTCCCAGCAAGGAATACTCCCCAGAGCGGAACTGCTGCCCGTGCCATCCCGGTCCGTTCACTCAGCATCCGGAAAAACAGGTCTCCAAGGACAACACAGCTTCCATAAATCGGGCACACAGGGCCAAAAAGGAATCCCCTGTTCTGCCAGTGATGTTTTCTGATCGTGCAGAAAATGCTTTCATAAATCCAGCCAAGAAAGCTGAAAACAACAAACTCATTGATATAGTAAGGCAGCATCTTTCTCATTCTCCCGACGAACACAACTCGATCTTCTATCGGATCCTTGCGACCGGAGGAATCACGGTATCCGATTTTACCCGTATGCTGGCAATCACAGGCATAGAAAGCGGTCTGTTCCAGGTCTCACTTCCGGATGTCGGTGTCCTTGCCAGTTCGTCCAAAACATCAAACCCCTCCGTCATATAGCCGAAAGCTGCATATTTTCCATCCAGCTGATGGGCATCCTGATGACAGATGAAGAACTGTGTCCCCGCAGAATCCGGATCATCATCTCTTGCCATGGAAATCGCCCCACGGCGGTGATCCATGCCTGTGTCATATCCATTCTGTGCAAATTCACCCACAATATGAAAGTCACTGTCTGTCATGATGTTGTTGTCCTGCGACCCCGCCTGAAGAACATACCCTTCCACAATGCGGCAAATGCCCAGTCCATCATAAAAACCGCTGTTGGCTGTATCGGCAAATGAAGCCACTGTGATCGGAGCCTTTTCCGTTTCGAGACGGAATGTCATTCTCCGCCCGTCCTGCATGATGATCACGCACTCTGTCATTCTTTTTTCTCCCTGTCAGGAATCTTTTTCAAAGGCTCTTCCGATCAGCCTGTCAGTCTTCTTTCCATACATGACAACGGATTCGTTCATACTCCTCCATGGAAATCGTCAGAATTGTGCCATGCTTGAATCCATAAGGGAAGGAGAAGCTTGCATCCGAACGCACAAAATGTCCGTCTGAAAGACTTTCTGCGACGAAAGGAACATAACCCTGGCCTGCTCCCTTCACCCCATAATAATCCAGGAAAAGGCACCATCTTCCGTCTTCAAGGCGTATCGCAGTCGGAGCTTCATACTTGCCTTCCTCAATGCTTTCCCGCATGCTTTCGCTGAAAGCCTCCACCCTGGTCCATGGTCCGAGAGGTGTATCCGCTTTTTCCAGAATAATCGTTCCGGGGTTTTTTTCACTCTTGAGAAACAGGTAGTACACGCCGTTTTCTTCATATGCAGCGGAATCAATGACACCGCTGTCTTCTTTTCTGTAAAAGAGTTCCGGTTCTGTATAATGCTGAAAATCCTTTGTCCGGACTGCATAAATTGCTTTGTTGCCATAATGATTGGAAACATGGCTGGAAGACCAGTGAAGAATATATTCTTTCTTTTCTTTGTCCCAGAGAATATCGGGTGCCCAGATACATCCAAACTGTCCGTTTCCGAAACGGATCAGCTCTTCTTCTGTCCAGGATACCAAGTCCTGGGACGACCAGTGAGCAAGAAATGAACTGCCGTTGCGACCGATTTCATCCCACGAATGATGGTATTGATTGCGCATGCCATAGGCCAGACTCAGGTCTGTTGCAAAAATGTGGAATCTTCCATCCAGTTGACTGCGGACAATGGTCATATCCCGTACGCCTTTATCTCCATAATATGCCCAGAGGACAGGTTTTCCTCCATGCACTTCTTCCCAGTGAAAACCATCCCTGCTCAGGCCAAAATAGACCTGCTCCCCATCCGGCGTTGTCTTTTCCCGAAAGTGTACAAATAAGTATGCCTGCATATGCTCAACTCTTTCCTGTCACCAGTTCCTTTGGAACATGTTGACCCTCGATTCCCCGCAATTGTAGCGAATTCTTCACGCCTGTCAACCATTGTGCGCTGCAATATGAAAACGACATGCAGGAAATAGACTCCTGCATGCCGTTTTCCTTCATTGCGTCTGCTTCAGCAGTCCGGAACTGTTTCCGGACCCGTTTGATACTTTGCTTCCTCATCCTCCCCGCTTCAGAGGAGAATGAGGATAGCTTTGAGAGGTTCACAACGCGGCAATCTCAATTCTGAGCGCACAGCGCGATGACTCTTTCCATAATCGCGCGGGCAATCAGTTCCTGAACAATTTCAGGATTGTTCGGATACTCTGCCGCCAGCATTGCCTTGCGTGCCGTCAGCCATTCACCAAATGTCAGACGTTCCACAATATACAGCTGTCCGCCATCGTTTGCAGTGCTGAATCTCGCATTGGCTTCACGGTCAAGTTCAACCGTCCAGAGATCCTCCGCGCGCTTCCAGACCAGTCTGAGTGTATCCTTGTCCGCTTTTGTCAGGCCTGTCAGCATCTTGTCGATGATTTTCTGCGTCTTCTGATGTGTTTCGCACAGCATCGTGCTGATGTCTACGCCATCTTCTACAGCATGCGTCTGTTCCATACACTGTGCCGGAGCAAATCCGAAATTCATGGCCGTCTTTGCATCCAGGACACTGTCTCTACGCTGAGCAGCCGTCAACGAAGATTCACCGCAAAGATCTGCACAGTGATTCATCAGCATTTCCGCAATCAGCTTGGCGATACTGCTATTTTCACCGCCAGCCTTTCGAATCATGGCATTGCGGCAGTTGGTCACCTGGAGATGGAACTGCACCCATTCACTTTGAATGGCTTCGGCCAAATCCTTGCTGGCATGTGCAAGTCTGTCCTGATATTCAAGGTTCAGCGCTTCATTCCAGATATCGATCGCTGTCTGCCATGCACTGAGTAGTTCTGCTTCCGTTGAAGCCTGGTTTACGACTGCCTGGACCGTTTCCGCAACCACTGCATGTTGTTCACAATAGTCCACCGTCGCATGTTCACTGCTCGAGCTGTGTTCATGCAGTGTACGCACGCAGACGCTGCCTCCCTTGGGCTTTCCGGTGTATGCCCCAGTGGGAGAAACCACTTCGTTGGAGACAATGGTCACATGTTCATCGGCATTCAGGTCGCCTTCAAACGTGGCGATGTTAACCACCTTACCCTTGCCGACGTCAAATGCTGTCACCTTATAACTGTAGGGAACCGTGATAAATTCGCCGGGCTTCAGGAAATTGACATCTGCGATTTTTCCAGGTGCAGGTTCAAGCAGGTCATAAATGGAGCCCTTGGAAACCGTCATCGGGATACTGCCCATCAACTGTCTGTAATGATTGATCAGGGTGATTGCATAGTGGATGGTTTCACCTTCCACATAGAATTTTCCATTCTTTGGTTTGCTGGTTTCTCCCTTGATGAGGTTCAGTCCTTCATGCAGCTCGCCTGGGAAGACACCTGTCGGGCATTCCACATCATTGGAAACCACGGTCAACGGTGCAAATCCAGACGTCATGCAGACCGCTGAAGCAGAATTGACAACCTTGCCCGCTTCAACGTCGCTTCCGGTCACCTTGTAGCTGAACTTGAAGTCAACACTCTTTCCCGGAGCGAGATCTGAAACCTCGCCAATCTTGCCCAGGTTGTGCTTTTCGAGGATGTCCATGATTTCTGCATATCCGATCGTAACATTTCCTGTATTGGTTGCAGTAATCACGAAATCAATCTGTTCGCCCTGCACATAGAAGTAGCTATGTTCCGGTGCATCATTGACCTTCTTCACGAGACTCAGACTCATTTTGTCCGGCGTTCCGATCCCTGTAGGCGCAAACACGGTATTGCTGATAACGGTATGATCTTCCCCATTCAGATCATCCCATTGCACCGTTGCTGTATTGGTAATTCCCGGCATCATAGCGTCCAGCAGGGTTACTTCATATCCCCAGGTTATGGTCACGTCTTCTCCGCCCAGCAGCGTACCGCAGTTATAATGGAGACCGATCCGGTCATCATCGATCCTTACATTGTGCGCACTTGTCGTCTCCCTTGTATTCGAAAGCTTCAGCTCATAGAGGATCTTATCACCTTTCTCAAAGAACCCCTTTGCCGGCATATTGGAAATGGACTTCTGCACCGTCACATAATCATCCGGCCCGAAGATCGTTACCGGAGGGATCAGTTTATCCTCCAGGAACTCCATGGTTACGTTTGCGACAGCCGAAGCTGTCCGCCCGTTCTCCGGATCAACGACTTCTACTTCCACTTTCCGTTCAATAATGTCTTCAAGAATGTCCGAAAAGAGCACTTCGGCCTCACATTTTGTTTCATAACCTACACCTGGCTCAAGTACGGAGTCCATCCATTCCGCATGCTGAATCGTACCCTCCGGCAGCATGGTTATATCCATCAGGATAACATCCATCGTGCCTTCATTGACGACAGTCAGCATGAAGGATGCTTTATTTCCTTCTACAGGGTATGCCGATTGCTGATCATGAATAATCAGGGAAATCTTAGGATCCTTGATGTCTGTTTCTTCTTTAATCTCAGGCAGCTCTGGTTTCACCTTCTTGCCATTTTTCAGTCCCATCAGGAAGAATGCAAGCTCGCCTGTCGGTTCGCCTGTCGAAACATCCTTTGCTGCAACCTGTACCGCACGCCATATATGCTCTTTCTTCGTATCATCGCTGGTTGCTTCCACATGATACTCGAATTCGAATCCGCTTCCTGCGGTCCAGATAGCCGGCATAGGTTCCGGAAGATTCTTCAGGCTGTCAAGTGCGGGTACATCATAGTCAGCATCCAGCAAGCCAAACTGCACATTGGTCAGATCACTCTTGCCTGCATTGAAGCACCAGTATTTGACATCATATGATTCACCTTCGCTGATCGTTACTGCGCTCACGTCTTCAGGAATCAGAAGAATGGAGGAATCGTCCTTGATCAGGCCAATCACCAGGTTTTTCTGAACAGCCAGTTTGTCCTCTGTTTCAGGATCCAAAGCTCTCGCCGTCATTGTCCGCTCAACATATCCCTGCTGGAAAGCTTCTTCTGTTACGAACGCATTATACCCGAACACTGTAGACTCTCCGGGCTTGAGCTTTCCCTTGAAGGAATCATCTCCATAAGCAATGTCATTGGGATGTGCATCTGAGCAGCCGTATGCACTTAAATGGATTGTCAAGTCACACGTATTGGTAACACGTACCTTGGCAGATACATATTCTCCCGCCAGCGCCTTCTGGGCTTTCAGATTCACAAAGCTGAGCTCAAAGGCTATCTCTCCTTTATGTATAGGCTCCACTTTCGGCTCCGGTTTCGGCTCTGGTATCGGCTCTGGTTTCGGAATCTCCGGAGCTTTATCAGGTTCCTTAGGCTCTTTTCCCAGGATCATGTCAATGACTCCAGGCCACGCCACGCCATCCGATTTCAAGCCTTTGGACTTCTGGTATTTTTTTACGGAATTCTCTGTATTCTTCCCGAACTGCCCAGTTGTGTTGTACTTGAAAATGCCAAGTCCTTTCATCGCAATCTGGAGTTCCTTAACTGCATCCCCTTCATCGCCACGCCTGAGTGTTCCTTCCGGATCAAACTCTTCTTCCTGTGTCTTTCCACAGTCGGAGCATGTACGTCTGCGAAGTCCGGCAGAGAAAGGTGTCGTAGGAACTACAATTTCCCATTCGCTCCAGTTATGGGCAAGACGTGCACGGGTCTGTGGCCAGGCCACACCGTCCGACTTCAATCCATGGTCTTTCTGAAACTTTGCCACCGCTTTTTCGGTCGCTGCATTAAAAGATCCTTTGGCACCGCTGTCTTTCATGTATCCAAAATCGGCAAGAAGGTGCTGCATCTCCTTGACTTCATCACCCTTGTCTCCGCGCCTGAGCGTTCCCTCCGGATCAAAGGATTCCTTTTCCGTCTTGCCGCACCAGATACATGAATGTGTGCGCTCTCCGGCAGAATGATCGGTTGGTTCAACGGTTACAACCCATTCCCCAAACGAGTGTGCTGTTTTCTTGATTGACTGCTCCTGCTTGTGTCCGCATGTCTTGCAGGTTCTCGTCCTCAGCCCTTTCTGCTGGCAGGTTGCCTCCCTTGTCACCTTCCATGAACCATAATTATGATCTTTTGTTTTCGGGATTGTCTTGGTTTCCACATGTCCGCAGATCGTACATGTTCTCTGCTGGGTTCCGGACGACTGACAGGTGGCTTCCTTCAGCACAACCCAGGAACCGTAACTGTGGTCAGCTTTGGGTATTGCCTGCGATTCCTGCGTTCTGCATACAGCACAGAATCGCACTCGGATCCCGGTTGAAATGCACGTAGCCGCCTGGACAACGGTCCAGTCACTCCATCTATGGCCCGGCGCAGCCGTATCTCTCGTCGCACGTGCTCCGCAATAGGAGCAGGCATAGTAAGCTTTTCCGGGACTCGTACAGGTATTTCCCGATGTTTCGTCTGTTTTTACCCAGTTGTGTTTTCCATGGGAAATCGTTCCGGTTTTATCAATAATCTGATTCGCACGGCAATCGTCATTCCAGCCTGAACCTACAGCCGCCAATGATGTAGGTACCAGACCGATCAGCAGGACGACCACTGCTATCCAACACAAAAACCTCTTCATACGGATTTCCTCCCTTTATCTAAATCATTCTGTGTTTTATATTCTGTCAACGAAATACTGCCTTATTGCTTCCTGCACCACGTCCCTTCAACACCTCTTCCATCTTTCCGTGCCGTCTTTCCATCGGATACGGATCAGATCAGTGACTCGCCCGGGAAGCCTGCACCTTTTGTTCGGCTTCGTTCGGCTGTCAGGTTATTCTATTCATATATTGATACGCTTTTTTTCCCTGGATTGGCAGTTGTTTTGATGAAGAATCGAAAATAATCCGTTCGTTTTTTTATTTTTCTATGGAATGTTCGTCTTTTTTGTGTGAAAACCCGAACCTGTTTCCGGACGGATCCACACAATCGCTATCTTCTGCATATGTTGTTTTTCCTCATTTCAGTCAGTTCTATAATATACTCATTTCACACCAGAGTCAATTCAATCTGTTTCTATACGCATCGCAAACAGCGGACAGACATACAATGCGATATGATTTCAATGAAAAAACACGGCAAAAGAGTATTTCTGCTTCACTCTTTCACCGTGTTATATGTACTGATCCTTTATTCTACAGGATGAACTGCAGACATCTGATTCATGTCGGATGAACACGCCTCAGCCCTGTTTTTTCTTGCTGCTCTCAAGCTGCGGGCGATGGAAATAGTGATGAATGAGACGTCCCAGTCCCCGGTGCCAGTGGCCATTGCACATCAGCAGCATATCTTCTGCCATGGCCATGCTCACCATGCCGCCCATCATTTTTGCCATTCCCCGGAATGGAATATTGTAGATAAACAGCAGATTCAGATCCGGCTTGCCGTTTGCAATGGCCTTGTTGACTTTGCCGGTCAGAATCCTGTACAGAAGGCGTGCCACCGGGTTTTTCGCATAGAAGAGCTGACGAACTGTATCATTCATGCCCAGAGGCTTTGACTTGTCCCAGGTATGGACAGGAAGCTTTCTTCCGAGAAGAGCCTGGAATTCTTTGTCCGGAATATCCATCAACTGACATTTCTTGTAGGCATCGGTCGGAATGGATGCATAGGGATTCTGCTTGCCTGTGCCCTTGACATTCAGGGTGGCACGCAGACGGATATCCTGGCAGGAAGCCCCGATCATAATGTCATAGGTGCCGCCTTCCACCTCGAAGTTCTTGCTTTGAACGTTGTAGTAACGGAAGGTATACCGATCGAACGGAATGGATACCTTCTTCGTTTCACCGGCTTTAAGAGATACGCGCACAAAGCCTTTCAATTCCTGTGCCGCTCTGAATATTTTGGCATTCGGCAGGGCAATATAGAGCTGAGCAATTTCATCGCCGTCACAGCTGCCCATGTTCGTAATTTCAAATGAAACGCCGTTCTCCGTGATATTCAGATTGTTGTATGCAAATTCTGTGTAGCTGAGGCCGTAGCCGAATGGGAAGCGCACTTCCTGGTTGGCCGTCTGGAAATACCGATACCCCACATAAATTCCTTCACGGTATTCACTCGTTGCTTCCGTACCCGGATAATAGCGGCTTACCGGGGTTTTGCTGTATTCCACGGGGAACGTCTCAGCCAGTTTTCCGCCGGGCGTTGTCTTTCCGGAAAGGACACGAAGCATGGCAGTTGCTGCAGCCTCGCCGCCGAGTCCTCCATACACGAGCGCTTCACAGTCATCAATCCAAGGCATCTCCACCGCGCTTCCGCAGGAGAGGACGCAGACAATATGGGGATTGACTGCCTTCAGCTGATGGATCAGCGCAATCTGGTTGTTCGGAAGCCGCATATGGGTACGGTCCAGACCTTCCGTTTCAAAACCTTCAGGAAGACCGATATAGAGAAGAACCACATCCGCCTTTTTGGCAAGCTCCTCGGCTTCTGCTGCAAGTTTTTTGTTTTCCTTGTCAAGACGTTCAAAACCATCACAGAAGCCTACATTTGCAGGAAAATAATCCTTGAGTATTTCAAGCGTCTGATCCACTGTCTGAGGGTTCACCATGGAGCTTCCAGCACCCTGGTAACGTGGTTTGGAAGCAAAAGAACCAATCACCGCAACCTTTGCATCGGATTTCAGAGGCAGGATCTTCCCCTCGTTTTTCAGGAGCACGATACATTTCTCCGCAGCTTCCCGTACTTTTTCATGCTGTACCTTGCTGTCAACCGGGACGGTGGGCTCGGCAGCTGTCAGTGTGAGAATCATATCCAGAAGCTGATCGACCCGCTCATCGACTTCGCTCTCCCGAATTGTGCCCTTCTTCACCGCGTCCATCAGCTGAAGCGCAGAATCGGCTCCGGCCACCGGCATTTCCAGGTTCATGCCTGCCCGTACACCATCCACATAGCTGTTGCTTCCTCCCCAGTCGGTGACAACCATGCCTTCGTATCCCCATTCACCACGGAGAATATCCTTCAGCAGATGCTCATTCTCATTCGTGTAAGTCCCGTTGAGCCGGTTATAGCTGGTCATGAGGCAGTGGGGTTTTCCCTCAAGGATGGCAATCTCAAAGTTTGTCAGATACAGTTCCCGAAGCGTCCTCTCATCCATGACAGAGTCAGAATGCATGCGCAGCATTTCCTGGCTGTTCGCTGCAAAATGCTTTGCACAGGCGGAAACACCGTTGGATTGAACACCACGGATATACCCGGCAGCCAGTTTGCCTGCAAGATAGGGATCTTCCGAATAATATTCAAAACTGCGTCCACAGAGACTGGATCGTTTGGTATTGAGACCCGGGCCGAGGAGAACCTGAACATTCTGGCTGCGGGCATCCGCACCAACCACAGAACCCATTTCTTCCGCAAGGTCTTCGCTCCAGGAATTGGCAATGGTTGAGGCTGAAGGGATACATGTTGCATTTGTTGATGCATTCAGACCCAGATGGTCTCCCGCACCCGCCTGTTTCCGCAGACCGCTGGGACCGTCGGAAAGCATCATTGAGGGAATTCCAAGCCGATCAATATTATGGGTATGCCATTCATCTTTTCCTGAAAGCAAAAGACACTTTTCTTCCAGTGTCATCTTCCGAATCAACTCTTCGTGCTGCATATGGCATCGCCTCCAAATAAAAGTATTATACATTTTCTTGCTCTGTTTCTGTTTTCCTGCATCGAAAGATTCCATATTTCCTGCCCCGCCCCTGCCCTGACGGTGTCTGCGGCTTCTTCAAGCAGGACTGGAATCTTTCTGTGCAGATTCCAGTCCTGACTGCTTGCCGATGCTGCCACAGCGTTCTATACTATACCTGTAATAAGGAGGGTCAGCCGATATGATGACAGGTGACAAAATTGCTGCTGCCAGGAAGGCAAAGCATCTTACTCAGGAAGCTCTTGCCCAGAAGCTCGGGGTTTCCTTTCAAGCCGTCAGCGGATGGGAACGCGGTGAAAGCATCCCGGACATTCCGCATCTCCAGTTGCTTTCCCGTGAACTGGATGTTTCCATCGACCGTCTTCTTTCGCAGGATGAGCATCCCTGGCAAATGCGTGAAAAGCTTTTTGATGAAGAACGCATGTACACCTATCTCAAGGCAAAGGCACAGTCTCTTGGTCTGTCCCAGACACTGGCCGCTCTTCCCTTTGCCCGTGCCTGTCATCAGGGGCAGTTCCGCAAAGGCGGAAAGCCTGTTCCCTACATTATTCATCCACTTACCATGGCATGCCATGCATTTGCCATGGGACTGGCGGACGATGATGTCCTTGCCGCTCTTCTTCTGCATGATGTCATCGAGGACACCGATACCCGGCCGGATGAACTCCCGGTTTCCAGACGTGTCAGGGAAGCCGTTTGTCTCGTGAGCTATGATACCTATCCCGGTCCGAAAGCAGAGATCAAGAGAACCTATTATGATCACATCGCAGAAAACCCGCTGGCCTGTCTCATCAAATGCGTTGACCGATGCAACAATCTCTCCGGCATGGCATATGGCTTTGCACGGAGCAGAATGGCGGAATATGTGGTCGAAACAGAAAAAGAGATTCTTCCCCTGCTTGACGTCATCAAGTCGGTTCCTGAATGGAATCATGCAGCCTGGCTTTTGCGCTATCAGATTGCATCACTTCTGGAAACCTTCAAACGCTTTCTGTAACCGACTGATCGAAAGGAGATGTTCCCTTGCCCCCTAAATCCTCCTGCCTTTGCAGTGAGCATCTTCTGCTGAAGGCGATATGTCCTGAAGATGCAGATCAGGTCATGGATATTCTCTTTCATCCTGATGTCGGCCAAACCTACATGCTGCCTGACTTTTCCGAACGTGAAAAAACACGGACCCTTTTTGAGCGCATCATGCACCTTTCCCTGCAGAATGACCGCTTTGTGTATGGAATATATTTTCAGGGAATTCTGATCGGCTGGATCAATGAAACAGAAGTCAGCTGGCCCGTTGTGGAAGTCGGCTATGTGATTCATCCTTCCTTTCAGAACCATGGCTATGCAACAGAAGCTCTGAAGTGCGCCATTGGAGAACTGTTCAGAATGGGATGCACCTGTGTCCGGGCCGGTTATTTTTCGGAAAACCCCGCTAGCGGCAGAGTCATGGAAAAAAGCGGCATGCACAGGACCGGAAAGACGGAGGAAATCACCTACCGCGAGAAGGTTCACGTCTGTATTCTTTGTGAAATTCACAAAGATGCCTGTTTCTGTTCATAAACCGCGGGAATCGGTTCTCTTTTTGCTTCATATAAGAAAGAACAACGAAAACAGCTGTCCGGACAAAACCGGACAGCTGTTGCTGTATCGATGGGTTATTCTGGCAAGGTAATGCCCAGTTCCTGTGCACACTCCACGAGTGTATCCAGAGCCTTGACAATTTCTTCATCCGTATGCTCCGAAATCACACAGAAGCGAAGCCGCGCCTGATCCCTCGGCACTGCCGGGAATACTGCCGGGGGTACAAACACACCCTTTTCAAGAAGCGCATTTGAAAGACGGTATGCCGCGAGGTCATCCCGGATGAGAACAGGGATCACAGCGGTTTCGCCGGCAAGGCAGATGTTCAGGTGACGTTTTTTGGCTTCATCGGCAAAGAAATGAATGTTGTGATGCATTCTCTGCATGATTTCAGGATTGCTCTGAAGCAGGCGGCAGCTGGTCAATGCTGCAGCAGCAAGAGCAGGTGAAATACCTACTGAGAACACAAAACCGGGCAGGAAATAACGCATATACTCAATGATACTCCTCGGGCCGGCAAGATAACCGCCGCATGCACCAAGGCCTTTGGACAGCGTTCCCATCTTGATGTCAATGTCGTCCGGAGCCAGATGGAAATATTCATCCACACCTCCGCCGGTTTCACCCAGGACACAGGAGGAGTGCGCTTCATCCACCATCAGGAAGCAGCCATACTTCTTTTTGATTTCCACGATGGCAGGAACATCAGCAATGTCCCCGTCCATGCTGTATGCACCTTCAATCACAATCAGCACCTTGGAGAAGCGGCTGCGCCTGGTTGAAAGAATGCGGTCGAGCGCTTTGGCATCATTGTGCGGGAAGGGACGGCAGGTGGCACGGCTCATCTGGCATCCCTGCCAGATAGAGGAGTGGGCATATTCATCATAGACGATCAGGTCACCGTCACCGCAGAAATTGCCGACAAAAGTCTGATTGGTTCCAAAACCACTGACCAGAACAAGACAATCCTCCGTATGCTTCCACGCGGCCAGTTCCTTTTCAAGTGTCTGGGTCAGGGTTTTTTCTCCTGCCAGCAGACGGCTACCGCTGGCGCTGGTGCCATAGAGGTCAATCGCCTGTTTGGCTGCCTCGGATACTTCCTTTCGGCCGGACATTCCGACATAATTGTATGAACCGAAATTCAGCACACGTTTTCCATTCATGATGGATGTGTCTGTCAGAGGAGAATCGTGAATTGCAAAATACGGATCATGATTGCCCGTTGCTTTTTCCATCTCCTCATGCCTCTGAAGAAACGCCTGATACTCGGGTGTATCTTCAAACCGTGTGATCATCTTCACGTTTCCAGTCTCCTGCATGATACAATGCTCCTATCTGCTGCGAAAAATAAAATGCAGCGGTAAAAAAATGGAATAATACATATGCATGATACCAGAAAGATCGTAAATAGAAAATAGCCAGAACATTGAAACTTTTGTCCTGGTTTTGTTCTTCCTTATCTTCCCCGGTTTTCTTGCGTTTTTTGTCCTTTCAGCCTATACTCTGCATGATATCGAATACGTAAAAAGGTGATTCTTCCATGAACAAAACAAACTGGCGTCAGAAAATGCTGGAAGAAATGGAAAAGCATGCCGATTCCCGGCCCCGACTGCTGCTGCATGTGTGCTGCGCTCCCTGTTCCTCCGGCTGCCTCGAGGAACTGTGCGCACATTTTGACGTGACCTGCTTTTACTACAACCCAAACATTTCACCCAAAGAAGAATTTGACCGCCGGGCTTCTGAACTTGAAAGGCTGACACAGGAAATGCCCCTCAAAGGTTCCCCTAAGGTTGAAATTGGCACCTATGATCCAGAGAAATTTGATCGGATCGCCAGAGGTCTTGAAAAGGTGCCCGAAGGAGGAGAACGATGCTTTGCCTGCTACCGCCTGCGCCTTGAAGAAGCCGCACGCCGCGCCAGGGAAGGGGCCTATGATTATTTCACCACAACCTTGTCCATTTCCCCGCTGAAAAACGCCGACAAGCTGAATGCCATTGGCGGAGAGCTGGCTGAAACCTACGGTGTCCCCTATCTATTTTCCGATTTTAAGAAAGCCGACGGATATCTCCGCTCGATCCGGCTTTCCAAAGAATATCAGCTGTACCGCCAGGATTACTGCGGATGTATTTATTCCAAGGAAGAAAGTGAAAGAAAGCATGCGGCGAAACCGTCCGTTCAGGAATGATCTTTCCGAATCTTTTTCAGGAAAAGGAAAGTCTTGTTGACAGTCCTGTACCAGCGTGGTATACTCGTTCTGCAAACATATGAACAATTGTTCATATGTTCAGTGAAAAGCGAAAGGGGTTCCGGCCATGAAAAAGACCTATAAAATTGATGTCGACTGCGCAAATTGTGCTGCTAAAATGGAAGATGCTGCCCGGAAAACACCGGGGGTTTCTGACTGTACCGTCAATTTCATGACGCTGAAAATGATCGTATCCTTTGATGATGGTGTTGATATTCCCTCGGTCATGCAGACAGTTCTCAAAAACTGCAGACGTGTCGAAAGTGACTGCGAAATTTACTTCTGATCGTTCCAGCAGGTTAAGAAAGGCTTTTGTATGAACAGGAAACAGAAAAAAGTCCTTATCCGGATCATCATCGCTGCCATTCTCATGATCGTTCTCTATTTCCTTCCGTTGGACGAGATCCTGCACGGATGGCTAAAATTTCTTCTTTACCTGATCCCCTACTTCATTGTGGGATACGATATCCTCATTAAAGCATGGAAAGGCATCCGGAACCGCCAGCCCTTTGATGAGAATTTTCTTATGGCGGTGGCCAGCATCGGTGCAATCATCCTTGGGCGTGCACGTACAGGAGATTATGTGGAAGGTGCTGCCGTCATGCTTTTTTATCAGATCGGAGAACTGTTTCAGAGTGTTGCGGTCGGCCGAAGCCGCAGAAATATTTCGGATCTGATGGACATCCGTCCCGACTATGCAAATCTGGAGGATGAAAACGGCCAGACAACACGTGTTGATCCGGATGAAGTGGAAGTCGGTTCGGTCATCGTT
>ONVN01000196.1 GCA_900321295.1 uncultured Eubacteriales bacterium | reverse complement strand
TTCGACCGATAAGCTCCTGGACCGTTCTTGCCCCAAGCCTGGCCATGATTCTTCGCATCTGCTCTGCGATATAGAGCATAAAGCGTTCCACATATTCAGGTTTTCCTGCAAAGCGTCTGCGAAGTTCCGGATTCTGTGTGGCAATGCCAAAGGGACAGGTGCCCAGATGACAGACCCGCATCATCCTGCAACCCATGGTGATCAGGGGGGCGGTCGCAAAACCAAACTGTTCAGCACCCAGCAGGAGGGCGACCATGACATCATGACCGGTCATCAGCTTGCCGTCCGTTTCCAGGGTGACCTTCTGTCGCAGTCGGTTGCGGCAGAGCACCTGGTGGGCTTCTGCCAGGCCGATCTCCCATGGCAGGCCTGCATGGTGGACGGAACTCAGAGGAGCTGCTCCTGTACCGCCTTCACCGCCAGAAATCAGGATTCCTCCGG
This sequence comes from uncultured Eubacteriales bacterium, assembly GCA_900321295.1. Classification (GTDB taxonomy): domain Bacteria; phylum Bacillota; class Clostridia; order Christensenellales; family Aristaeellaceae; genus UBA2943. The sequence goes on along the minus strand of ONVN01000196.1, from coordinate 6,414 downwards.
CACCGGCTTTGGCAACACCACTTGCAATGGTACCGACACCGGTTGATGAAACCAGCTTGACGGTGATTTTTGCCTGCTCATTGGCACACTGCAGATCATAGATCAGTTCCGCCAGATCTTCGATCGAATAGATATCATGATGCGGGGGAGGGGAAATCAGGGATATGCCTGGTGTTGAGCAGCGCGTTTTTGCTACGCTTTCCGTGACTTTTGCTCCAGGCAGGTGTCCGCCTTCACCCGGCTTGGCACCCTGCGCCATCTTGATCTGTATTTCGCTGGCAGAGAGCAGATATTCACGGGTGACACCAAAGCGGCCGGAGGCGACCTGCTTGATTGCAGAATTCAGGCTGGTTCCGTACCGGCTTGCCAGTTCACCGCCTTCACCGCTGTTGGACCTGCCGCCGAGATGATTCATGGCGAGCGCCATGCATTCGTGGGCTTCCTGGGAGATGGAACCATAGCTCATGGCGCCGGTACGGAAACGCCGGACGATCTCTGCGGCACTCTCGACCTCCTCGAGGGGGATTTCCCGGCAGGCTTCATAACAGAAGTCAAGCATGGAACGGATGGTGTGGGGACCTTCGTTTTCAATCCGGGCACTGTACTGGTCGAAAAGCTGAGGGCTGTCGGTCCATACGGCCTGCTGAAGAAGGTGAATGGTTTCAGGGGAGTAGAGATGCTCTTCTGCATCTTCTCCTGAACGGAGTCGATGTACACCAATACTGGGCAGGCCCCGGACGGGCGAACCGAAAGCAGCTTGATGATGATATCGGCTGTCGGACTCAATCCTGTTCAGATCCGTTCCTCCAAGTGTGCATGTTGTATTGGTGAAATACTGCTCTACCAGCTGATGATCAAGGCCGACCGTTTCGAACAGCTGTGCACTCTGATAGGCCTGAAGTGTGGAAACACCCATTTTTGAGGCGATTTTCAGGACGCCGGCTGTCAGGGCCTGGTCATAGTCCGCGACTGCCTGAGAAAAGGACTTCTGAATCTGCCCATCCCTGCAGAGGGCGTGGATGCATGCATGTGCGAGATAGGGGTTGACAGCTCTGGCACCATAGGCGATCAGAAGAGCCAGTTGATGGACATCCCTTGGCTCACCGCTCTCAAGGAGGACGGAGACGGCTGTGCGTTTCTTGATTCGGATCAGATGCTGTTCGAGTGCGGACACAGCAAGCAGGGAGGGAATAGCAAGGTGCTCCGAATCCATGCCGCGGTCAGACAGAATCAGGATATTGATTCCGTCCCTGCACGCCTGATCGCAGGTGGAAAAAAACGTCGACAAAGCCTGGGAAAGACTTTCTTTTTCCGCATAGACAAGTGAAACGGTACGCACAGAAAAGGCTGGGTGGGAGATGGCACGGATCTTGTTCAGCTCATACTCTGTGAGCACCGGTGTGTTCAGTTCCAGGACGGTGCAGTTGTCCGGACCATCCGACAGAAGATTGCCGTCATCGCCGATGTAGATGGAACAATCGGTTTTGATCTCTTCACGAAGTGCATCAATCGGTGGATTGGTGACCTGGGCGAAGCGCTGTTTGAAATAATCAAACAGGGATGGATGGGTTCGGCTGAGTGCAGCGATCGGCTCATCGGCACCCATGGAAACAATCGGCTCACTGCCTGTTTTCGCCATGGGCAGAATGATATTGTGCAGGTCTTCCCAGGTATAATGGAAAGCTTTGCAAAGCTGCAGTCTGATTTCGTCATCCGGCACGGAGCAGGACGCGTCGACTTCCGGAAGCGCATCCAGACGGATCAAATGCTGCATCCATTCACTGTAAGGGCGGGATTGGGCATACTGTGTTTTCAGGGCTTCGCTCTCAAGAAGACGTCCGGTCTGCAGATCGGCTTCAAGCACATCCCCGGATTTCAGTTTCCAGCGCCTTATGATATGGGCGTTTTCTTCAAACAGGACACCGGCTTCGGATGACAGGATCAGCCGGTGGTCGTCCGTCAGTGCACACCTCAGGGGACGCAGGCCGTTCCGGTCCAGGGAGGCACAGACCGTATCACCGTCAGAGTACAGGATGGCGGCAGGACCATCCCACGGTTCCATCATGGAGGCATAATAGCGGTAGAGATCGCGCCAGGGTGTCTCCTGCGCAGCTCCCTGCCACGGTTCCGGAAGAAGAACCATGCCTGCAAGGGACAGCGGGAAGCCGTTCATATGCAGAAACTCGAGCGCATTATCCAGCATCTGGCTGTCACTTCCGCCGTCTGTAACAACAGGAAGAACGCGCCGCATTTCGTCCCCCATGACGGGGGAACGCATGGTCTCCTCCCGGGCTTTCATGCGGTCATGATTGCCGCGTATGGTATTGATTTCACCGTTGTGCAGCAGCATGCGCTGCGGATGCGCTTTGCTCCAGGAGGGAAAAGTGTTTGTCGAAAATCGGGAGTGCACCATGGCCATTCTGCTTGCATAACGCACGTCCTGAAGGTCATCATAGAAAGCCCGAAGCTGACTGACCAGCATCATGCCCTTGTATACGATGGTTCTGCAGGACAGAGAGCAGACATAGGTGTCCGTATCCTGCTTTTCAAAGATACGGCGGAGAACATAAAGGCGACGGTCAAAGTCGGCACATGTGGATACATCTGCGGGACGTCTGAGAAAACACTGCCGGATGCGTGGCATGGTACGGCGTGCCCCGGCACCGAGCAGTGCCGGATGACAGGGGACGGTACGCCATCCAAGGACCTGAAATCCTTCGGAAGCGGCCAGCTGATTGAAAATATGGCAGATATTCCGGACTCCGACTTCATCTTCCGGAAGAAAAAACATCCCTGTGCCGTATTCACCCGGATTCCCAAGAGAGATTCCTTCCTCTCTTGCCCAGTCTGAAAAAAGGGCATGGGGCAGGCAGGTCATGATGCCGACGCCGTCCCCTGTAGTGCCGAGAGCATCACTGCCTGCCCGATGGGCCAGACGTTCCACGATAGACAGCGCCTGGTCCACGGTCCTGTGCGTTGATTTCCCGCTGAGGTCTACAATGGCACCGACACCACAGCTTTCATGTTCGAGTTCCTGATGATAAAGCGGATACTGTCGGTCCTTCATGTCGATTCCTCCGTTTCTGAGGATTCCTGTATGATCCGGCGGGCCAAATCGGCCATCCGTATGCCGTGCTGCATGGCATACTGCTGCAGATACCGGTGTGCCTGAGTTTCTGTATATCCATTCTCGTGCATCAGGTGTTTCTTTGCCCGTTCTACAAGCTGTTTCTCTGTTTCACTGCGTTTTGGCAGATGCATCTGATGAAGCTGGGTGAGCATCTCCACAGCACCGATGACTGCCTGGCTGGAGAGGGGCAGATGAAGACGGAAAAGCCCGGGGTGTTCAAAGGAATCAAGTGCTTCGGGTTTGCCGATCAGCAGGAAGTGGATATGCTCTCCGTAATCCCACTGCAGTTCATCAGGATTGCAGCCAGGAATGCTGCCGGCAAGAATGACAATACCGTCTTCACATTCATTGATGGACCGTCTGAGCTCACTGCCGTTTCCGCAGCATCGGAACACGGAGAAACCGGAGGATGACAGGAGACTTGTCAGCTGACTGCGGACCTGCGCTGACGCGCTTGTGATGATAATGCGTGCCATCCGGCTTCACCTCTTTTCTGATATGAAATAGCTGCAGTGCTGGAATTCCGGCGACAGGGGAATGGAGAAAAGATTCAGAAAGAATCAGTACATCACCAGATAACGGTCCGTTTCCCACTGGCTGACATGGGTCCGGTAGGCATCCCATTCTTTCTCCTTGCCCTCCACATACTGGGAAAGCACATGCTCGCCAAGGCTTGCACAGATCAACGGATCCGCCAGAAGGCAATCGATGGCATCCTTAAGCGTTCCAGGCATGGAATGGATCCCTCTTTCTTCCCTTGTGGCTTCATCCATGGCAAAGATGTTATCGGTGATTTCATCGGGCGGTGTCATGCCCTTTTCAATGCCGTCAAGACCTGCTGCAAGACATACGGCCATATTCAGGTACGGGTTGCAGCTCGGATCGGGACAGCGGAGCTCAACACGGGTTCCCATGCCACGCGAGGCGGGAATACGGATCAGCGCACTGCGGTTGCTGGCACTCCAGGCAAGATAGCAGGGGGCTTCATATCCGGGGACAAGGCGTTTGTAGCTGTTGACAAGCGGATTGGTAATGGCTGCCATCCCGCGTACGTGGGCAAGAATGCCTGCAATGAATGCATAGGCCTCGCGGCTGAGACCGCGGGCGTCCGAGGGATCAGCGAAGACATTCCTGCCGTCCCTGAACAGACTCATATTGGTATGCATTCCGCTGCCGTTGATGCCAAAGACCGGCTTGGGCATAAACGTGGCATGGAGACCGTTCTTCTGGGCGAGCGTTTTTACGGCAAGCTTGAAGGTCATGATATTGTCCGCTGCGGTCAGTGCATCTGCATATTTAAAGTCGATTTCATGCTGTCCGGCAGCCACTTCGTGGTGGCTGGCTTCAATTTCGAAGCCCATCTGCTCCAGCGTCATGCAGATTTCACGTCGTGTACTTTCACCGTGGTCGAGAGGGCCCAGGTCAAAATAGCCGGCTTCATCCCCTGTGGTTGTGGTCGGACGGCCCTGCTCATCCGTCTGGAACAGGAAAAATTCCATTTCAGGGCCCACATTGAAGGAATAACCCATGTCTTCTGCCTTTTTCAGCACCTTTTTCAGAACACCGCGCGGATCTCCTGCAAATGGGGTGCCGTCCGGGTTATACACATCACAGATAAGACGGGCTACTTTGCCATGCTGTGGACGCCAGGGCAGAATGGCGAAGGTATCAAGGTCCGGGCGGAGATACTGGTCGCTCTCATTGATCCGGACAAATCCCTCAATGCTGCTTCCGTCAATCATAATCTGATTGTTGACAGCCTTTTCAATCTGGCTTGCTGTGATAGCGACATTTTTCAACTGACCGAATATGTCGGTAAACTGCATCCGGATAAACTCCACATCATCTTCACGGACCATACGGATGATGTCATCCTTGCTGTACCTGCTCATGAGAAGACCTCCTTCGAAATAGAAAAAGACAAGGGAACCAGAACAACCTGACTCCCTTGTCATGTTGGGCGAATCTTAACACGGGGGAAAAAGGGTGTCAATAGTGCCGATTGTATTCCCGATGTTTTTTGGAATGGCGGGCCATTTTTGTTTTTTGAATGTTCTGCATGTTGACAAACTGAAACCTCAGGGAATACAATGCGGTCAATTTCAAAGACAAAGCGTTGCGGAAGCAGAGTACTCCGGAGCATGGACCTCACAGAGAGCGGATGATGGTGAAAAGGCCGCAGGACATACCGGACGAAAAACCCTTCCAAGTCCAAACCCAACGCCGGGAGAGCCGGCCAGTAGGGGAGGCGGGAAATGGCCCGTTACAGCCATGAGGACTTGATAGAGTCTGAAAGAGAAGTAAATCAGGTGGCACCACGGAGCGGCGGCCTTCGTCCTGAAATATCAGAGCGATTGCCGACCTTGAACGGAGGTGCCACTTATGTGTTCCATTTTTGGTGTTACAAGCAGGAACATGGACAAGACTGTCCTGGAAACATGTTTTGAACGTACGGTTTCCCGTGGGCCTGATATGAGCCGGTTTGAGGAAATCCCATGCGGATATCTGGGATTTCACCGCCTGGCGATCATGGGGCTGGATGAAAGGGGAATGCAGCCATTTCATCTGGATGAAGATGCCGTGGTGTGCAATGGGGAGCTCTACGGCTTCAGACCGCTGAGAGACAGGCTGATGAGCCGGTATGAGCTCCTCAGTCAGTCCGACTGTGAGATTCTCCTGCCGCTGTATCATGAATACGGCGTGGAAATGTTCAAGACACTGGATGCAGAATTTGCAATGATCCTCTGGGATGGTTTGCACGGAAAACTGATTGCTGCGAGAGATCCCATAGGGATCCGGCCTTTGTATTACGGGCGGCTTCCCGATGGGGAATGGGCATTTGCCAGCGAACCCAAGAACCTGATGGGCCTGTGTGACAAAATCATGCCATTCCCGCCAGGCCATTACTGGATGGACGGACAGTTTATCCAGTATGCGGACCCCGCTTATGTGGGTTATTTCACCATGAAGACCGAGGAAGAAGTTTGTGCAAAGCTCCGCCGTCTGCTGATGGACGGAGTGGAAAAACGCCTGGATGCGGATGCGCCGGTGGGCTTCCTGCTTTCCGGTGGGCTGGATTCTTCGCTCGTGTGTGCCATTGCCCAGAAAAAGCTCTGTCATCCGATCCGGACGTTTGCCATTGGGATGGACCTGGATGCGATTGATCTCAAATATGCCCGCATGGTGGCGGACTACATCGGCTCAGACCACACCGAGGTCATCATCTCGGAAAAGCACGTGCTGGAGGCCCTGCCCAAAGTGGTGGAGCTGCTGGGCACCTGGGA